>JBMLRS010000760.1:0-4803 GCA_049240905.1 Elsteraceae bacterium | reverse complement strand
CGCCCCCCGAACAAAGCCTTCATCGGGCGGGTCCTCCGGGATCCGCCCTTTTTTTCCTTCAATCCGCGTCGCATTTGGAGCCTGCCCCGGCATAGCAGCGGGGCGGCGCTAATTCTCCAATCCGTCGTGCAAAGGATGCGAAGGATGATCGCTTTCTATAGTATGCCGCAGAGAATCGATGGCTAAGACGCCACCCAAACAACCCTCGCGTGACTGAACCGATGACCGATCAGCAAACGATAGCCCCCGAAGACATGCTCCAGGAAGCGCTCCGCCTGCATCAGGCGGGGGCGACAAGCGAAGCGGCGAAGCTTTACGAAGCCGTGCGCGTCGCTCGGCCTGAAATCCATCTTCCCTGGTATTTCGGCGGCGCGATCGCGCTCGCCGCCGGTGACTTCGCGCAAGCCAAGACCATGCTGCGTCGGGCGGTGGAGATCGATGGCTCGATCGCGGACTTTCAGGCCATGCTTGGGACCGCGTTGCTCAGCAGCGGCGCGCCGGCCGAGGCGATCGGCCCGCTCGCGCGCGCGATCGATCTGGAGCCCGGCCACCGTGAGGCGGGCGTCAATCTGGGGCTCGCCTATCTCCAGCTGGAGCGCCTGGATCTGGCGGTGGATCAACTGCGGAAGTCGGTTCTCGCCCACCCTGATCTGGCCGCCGCTCATTACGCCCTGGGCTCGGCCTATCGCCGACGCCAACAGCTGGGCGAAGCGTTGAAGGCGTTGGAGACCGCTGCCGACCTCGACCCCAGCCGCGTCGACATTCGCTGCGACCTTGCGGAAATCCTGATGACGATGGATCGCTTGGCCGACGCCGAACGCATCGCGCAGAGCGCCGTGACGCTTGCGCCGCGGTCAGCCATCGCCCGCACCACGCTCGGCAATGTGCTGCGCATGCGCAACCGCAATGCGGAGGCGTTCCCGCACTACCGGATCGCGCTGGACGTTGATCAGAACTATCTGCCCGCGCTCTTCAATCTCGCGAACGCGAACCTCGAGGACGGCCTCGTGGACGCGGCGGTCGATCTCTATGAGCGCGCGCTGCGCGTCGATCCGACCTATACCGACGCCCAAGTGAACCTCTCGGAAGCCTATCGCCATCTCGGCCGTCTGGCCGAAGCGGAGTCCTTGATCAAGGCGGTCGCGTTGCGCGATCCCAACCGAGCCGACGTCGCGCGGATCCACGCCGGCATCCGGCGCGATCGCGGCGACGCCTCCGGCGGCCGCGTCATCCTCGAGCGGGATTTCGACGCCGCTTACACAAAGTTTTGCGCCGTCCGCGTTTCCGACTTCGAGCAATCTGAGGACTATCACGACCGCGTGATGCGGGTGCGCGAACATCTGAAGCTGATGGACGACCTTCTGGAGCGGGCGGAATCCTTCGCGGAGGAAGCCAACGTCCGCAACGATCAGAAATCCGCCGCCGCCTTCACGCAGAAATGCGCGGTCATTCTCGCAACCAAGATCGTGGCGAACGGCAAGCTCGCCGGCTATCTGAACGAGCTCGGCAAGGGCGTCGAAGCCGACGAACTCTACAAACAGGGCGAAGCGCTGCGCGATCGCGTCGTCGACGCCCATCGCCGCGCCGGCCTGCACCTCTACTACGTGCCGGACTACGACGCCTCGATCGAAGAGTTCAATCGCGCGTTGACGCTCGATGCCGAGAACCTTGACGTCTTGAGCGCCCAGGGCGGCGCCTTTTGCGCCGTGGGCAAGATGGAGGAGACCTATCGGGTCTGCCGCAAGATCCTCGACATCGACGATAAGCGTTCGGGCGACTGGAACAATCTGGGGCTGGCGCTGCAGTCAATGCGCCGCGAAGACGAGGCGATCGAAGCCTTCAAGACCGCGATCAAGCTTGATCCGAAATATTTGCTGGCCTGGACTCACCTGGGCTCCAGCTATCAGAGCCAGGGGCGCATCACCGAAGCGCGCGGCGCCTACGAAAAGGCGTTGGAGTTGAACGCCGCTTCTCCTGAAGCGCTGAACAACCTATCGATCGTTTCCCAGACCATGGGCGACTTCACGGCCGGCCTGGATTATCTGCAGCGCGCGCTCGTCGCCGCTCCGGAGAACGCGGCCTATCACAGCAACATCCTGTTCGCGATTCAGTATCTTCCGGAAGGAACGGAGGAGTTGCTGTACGAAGAAACGATGCGTTGGGGAGAGCGTCACGCCGCGCCGCATTACGGCAAGCGCAAACCCTTGACGAACGATCCGGATCCGGAGCGTCGCCTGCGCATCGGCTATGTGTCGCCAGACTTCAAGGGACACTCCTGCTCCTATTTCCTGTATCCGCTCTACACGAACCACGACCGCAAGAATTTCGAGATCTTCTCCTATGGCGAAGTCGCGGCGCCGGACATGTGGACCGACACGTTCAAGGGCTTGAGCGATCATTGGTATTCGACGGTCGGCGTCTCCGACGACGAAGTCGCGGATCGGATCCGCAAGGACAAGATCGACGTCTTGGTCGATCTGGGCGCCCACACCGGCGGATCCCGTCTGCTGATCTCCGCGCGCAAGCCCGCGCCGGTTCAAGTCAGCTGGCTCGGCCTAGGCAACTCCACCGGCGTGCGCACGATGGACTACTTCATCTCCGATCCGCACATGGTGCCCGAAGGATATGAGAAGTATTTCTGCGAGCAGGTCTACCGCCTGCCGAACAACACCTACTGCTATTATCCGCTCAACCGCATGCCGGACGTGGGACCGCTCCACGCCAAACAGGCCGGCTACGTCACGTTCGGAACGCTAAGCCGTTCGGTCCGCCTGAACCCCAACGTGTTGAAGTCCTGGGCGGCGATAATGAACCGGGTGCCGAATTCGCGCCTGATGATCAACACCGTCGCCATGAACGATCCGTTGATGCGCGAGAAGTTCACCAAGATCTTCGAAGCCGAAGGCGTCAGCGGCGATCGGTTGGAGTTGATCGTCACTCGCGTTCCCCATGAGACCTGGGGCAGCTACAACAAGATCGACATCGCGCTCGACCCGTTCCCGCACAATGCGGGCCTCACCACTTACGAAGCGATTTACATGGGCGCGCCGGTGGTCACCCTCGCCGACCGCCCGCCGCAAGGCCGCTACGGCGCGAGCATTCTCTCCAACGTCGAATTGTCCGACCTGATCGCTTACAGCGTCGAGGAGTATGTGGACATCGCCGTCAAACTCGCCAATGACCTCGATCGCCTCGCGGCCTTGAAGTCTGTGTTGCGCGAACGGATGCTGGCGTCGCCTTTGTGCGACGGCGCCGCCTACACGAAGGCGATGGAGGATGGCTATCGCCACATGTGGCGAACCTGGTGCGCGGACCAAGCCTGATCGTCGGCGACCTGCCCTCGCAGAGGATGCTCGCCACCGCCGAGCGGACCCTGCGAGGGGCTGGAACAGGCCGATAAAGTCGACATAAAAAAGCCCCGGAGATCTCTCTCCGGGGCTTTTCTTTTCATCGGCCCGCAAGAAGGGGGCGCGGGATCAAATCCGGGAGTCGACCGCGCTTCCGCGTCCCAGTTCGCCGCTAGAGGCGCCTGGAGCCCCCGGAGCGCCAGAGGTCGCGGGCGCGCCGGACTTTGGAGAGGCGGACGGCGACGACGCGCCATCGGATGAGGCGGCGGTCTGACCGCCGCTCGGCGCAGAAGCAAGCTCGCTGACCACGGTCGATCGATTGACGATCGAGGATCTGACCGACCGCTCGCTCGGCGCCTCGTCCACCACAGCGCCGGTCACGGGATTCTTGAACACGAAGTAAAGCTGCTGATCGGCCGCGTCATACCGCAGATTGAAGCGGAAATAACGGATCGAATTGGATCCTCCAGACCGGTCCGCCGCGCTTTTCGGCTGATCCGCGGAAGGAGCGCGCGAGGTCGCCTCAGCCGTTGGGGACGGCGGAGCGACCGCGGAAGCGAGGGTGGTCAGCGCGGCGCTAGCTTCGATCATGGGCCGATGCTCCGAGGAGGCGTGTGAAAAAATGCGTTACATACACGAGATTGCCCCCATCATTACTCCGTGATCAGGTCGGGATCAATCGGAGTCTGTCATATCGCTTGAAAACCACAAATCTGTGCGATCCGTCACAAGCACTCTACTAAAGGAGTTGGACAAGATTTAAAGCAAAGCCGGGATTTATCCGTTTATTGCCGAGTATTCGTCCTAAATTCTTTCATTCCCCGCGCGGCGTTCCCTGACGCCCGCGCGCCTGGACAAGCCCGTGACGCCCCGCCAACATCGCGATCCCCTCCCCTCGACTTACTCGCAGCGGCGCTCCCTGCGCTCCGGTAGACAGCGCGCGTTCGCGCGCGTCGCGATCAGCGCCGGCACGCGAAATCAGGGGCAACTGGGAATAGTTTGCCGACGCCGATTTGCAGGACCTTCCCTTGATGCCGGAGTCGCTTGTTCATTGGGGATAGCGCGATCCGATTTTTATATGTATTATCAACATACTGCAGCGGTTTCTAAAGATGGCATGATCGCTGCATATCGTGTGGGACCATGAGCAAACCGATCTTCACGCCTGACCTCGGGATCCTGTCCCCCAAAGCCGCGACCCCTGCGGCGTCCAAGCTGGGCGCGGATACGTCCGCCAGCGCGGACGCCTTCGAAGGGGCTTTGTCGACCGCCGTCGCCCGGCAGCGGGAGAACGAGGCGCGCGCGCAGCAGGCCGATCGCGCTCAGACGCAAAAGGATGACCGGAGCCGGGCCGACCGCGATCAGGCCGCTTCAACCAGCGCCGCGGGCGAACGGGCGAAGGCGATGTCGCGCTCGAAAGAGCGTCAGGCGGCGCAAGCCAGGGAAGATCGCGCAG
>JBMLRS010000759.1:0-1022 GCA_049240905.1 Elsteraceae bacterium | reverse complement strand
CGGCCGTTCGGTCACGGCGGCGCGCGACGAAGCGGTCGCAAAAGGGATCGTGATCAACGGCCTGCCGGTGATCAACGACCGGCCTTTTTTCGGGGAGCGCGATCTCGATCTCTATTACGAGGCGAACGTGATCGGCGGCTCCGGCGCCTTCATGATGGTGGCCAGAAGCTTCGACGCCTTCGGCTCCGCCATTCTCTCCAAGCTGATCCGCGAGATCGCCGAAGCGCCGACGGAATGAGGCGCGTTTATCTGGGGCTGGTCGCGCTCGCCGCGCTCCAGATCCCGATCGCGCTCTACGCCTTCCTCGCCTTCTTCAAATCCATGCCGCCCAGCCTGAACGACGGGCTTGCGCTGGATCTGCGGGTCGTCGCGCATCTGATCTGGCCGGTCGCCTGCCTGATGGGCCCGTTTCTGGCGCGGTTTCCCGCCCGCCGGGGCTCCATTCCCGGAACCCTGGCGTTGGGGTTGGCCCCGGCCTTCTATGGCGTGGCGCTCACTCTCAGCGGGCTATGACTCGCTGCTGAGGCTTTTCGAGGCGATCTCGAACACATCGCGCGAGAGGCCGGGATGGCTGAGGACGCGCTCCAACGCGGCGCGCATCCGCCCCTGACGCTCCGCGTCGTAACGCCGCCAACGGCCGAGCGGGCTGATCAGACGGGCCGCGATCTTGGCGTTGAAGCCGTCGATCTCCAGCACCCTATCCGTCAGGAATTGATAGCCGCGCCCATTGCGTTCGTGGAAGCGCACGGCGTTTCCGTTGGCGAAGGAGCCGATCAGGGCGTACAGCTTGTTCGGGTTCTTGGCGTCGAAGCGCGGATGGCTCAACAGGTTGGCGACGCGGTCCAGCGTGTCGGCCGCGGGGGCCATGGCCTGGGTCGCGAACCATTTGTCCATGACCAGCGCGTCGTCGCGCCAGCGGGTTTCGAACCAGCGGACCGCCTCCTCCGCCGGCGCGCCGCCGGCGTTCACCAGCATGGCGAAGGCGGCCTGCTGGTCGGTCATGTTCTGCGCCTGGGTCAGCT
>JBMLRS010000758.1:0-8016 GCA_049240905.1 Elsteraceae bacterium | reverse complement strand
AGACCGATCACGCCCTGGCCAAGGTCATCCCGATCCAGGGAACGCCGGCCGCGCCGCATCTGGAGTTCGCTGGCGAGCTGCGGGCTGCGACCAAATTCCCGGTGTTTCACGCCGCGCGCATTCAGGACGTGGCGACCGCGCGCTACGCGATCGCCGCTGGCAAGCTGGACATGGTCGGCATGACCCGCGCCCATATCGCCGATCCGCATATCGCGCGGAAGGTTATGGAGGGCCGGGAGGAGGACATCCGGCCCTGCGTCGGCGCGACCTACTGCCTGGACCGGATCTATGAGGGCCGCGAAGCGCTCTGCATCCACAACCCCGCGACCGGTCGCGAAGCGACCATGCCGCATGTCATCCAGCCCTCCAAAGGGCCGAAGAAGAAGGTGGTGGTCGTCGGCGCCGGCCCCGGCGGGCTGGAGGCGGCGCGGGTCAGCGCGGAGCGCGGCCATGAGGTCGTGCTGTTCGAGGCGTCCGACAAAGTGGGCGGCCAGGTGCTGCTCGCCGCGCGTCAGCCGCGCCGGAAGGAGCTGATCGGCCTGATCGATTGGCGCGCGGCCCAGCTGGAGAAGCTGGGGGTGCGGATGCGCTTCGGCGTCTGGGCCGAGGCGTCGGACGTGCTGGACGAGGCGCCGGACGTGGTGTTCGTCGCCACCGGCGGCCTGCCCAACACCGACAACATCGAGTTTGGCGCCGATCTGGTGAACAGCAGCTGGGACGTGCTGTCCGGCGACGTGAAGCCGGCGGAGACCGCGCTGGTCTATGACGACAACTCCAGCCATCCGGCGCTGGCGGCGGCCGAAATGCTGGCCGAGGGCGGCGCGCAGGTGGAGATCGTGAGCCCGGAGCGGTTCTTCGCGGTCGACATCGGCGGGCTGAACCACGCCGCCTACGCGGAGGTGTTCCATCGCCACAACGTGCGCGTCACCATCAGCACGCGGCTTGTGGGCGTGCGGCGCGACGGGAACGCGCTGATCGCGACCCTGGGCAGCGATTACGGCCCGCAGCGGGTCGAGCGGCGGGTGCATCAAGTGATCCTGGAGAACGGCACGCTGCCGCTCGCCGATCTTTATGAAGCCTTGAGGCCGGGCTCGGTCAATCGCGGCGAGGTGGATCATCAGGCCCTGCTCAAGGGCGCGCCGCAGACGCTGGAAACCAATCCGGAAGGGCGCTATCGCTTGTTCCGCATCGGCGACGCGGTCGCCAGCCGCAACATCCACGCCGCGATCTACGACGCCTTGCGGCTGGCCAAAGACATTTAGAATCAAACTCTTACCCTCACCCTGAGCCTGTCGAAGGGCGGGTCTGCATCGAGCGTCGGAGAGTTTGCTCGACCCTTCGACGCGCTCAGGGCGAGGGGTTGTGTTGCAGTCGCCGGCAAGTGCGTTAATGAAAGGCGGCGGATTGGCTTCTGGGGAAGGAAACGGACTGTGAAATCTCATGCGCGCGCCGTCGTGATCGGCGGCGGGGTCGTCGGCCTGTCCACGGCGTATCATCTGGCCAAGAAGGGCTGGGACACCGTCCTGATCGAGCGCAAGGAGCTGACGTCGGGCTCCACCTGGCACGCCGCGGGCCTGCTGCCGCTGTTCAACATGAGCTATTCGGTGGGCCAGATTCACAAATACTCCGTGAAGTTCTACCAGGAGCTTGAGGCGGAGACCGGTCAGCATGTCGGATTCCGCAAGGTCTCCAACATCCGCCTCGCCCGCACCAAGGACCGCTGGGACGAGTTCAACTATTACGCCGGCGTGGCGGAGACGATCGGCGTGAAGGTGAACATGCTGACCCCCGCCGACGTGAAGGCGCTGTGGCCCTTGTGCGAGACCGACGGGATCATCGGCGCGATCCAGCATCCCGAGGACGGCTACATCCAGCCCGCCGACATCAGTCAGGCGCTGGCGATCGGCGCGCGGGCGAAGGGCGCGGAGATCCTGCGCTACACCACGGTGCTGGGGATCAAGGCGCTGCCCTCAGGCGAATGGGAAGTGACGACCGACAAGGGCGCGATCACCTGCGAGCATGTCGTTTCGGCGTCGGGCAATTTCGCGCGCCGCACCGGGGCGATGGTCGGCCTCGACCTACCGGTGATCCCGGTCGAGCATCAATACATCGTGACCGAGCCGCACCCGGCGATCCTGGCGCGCCGCGCCCAAGGCCTGCCGGAGATGGGCGTGCTGCGCGAGGCCGATTCCTCCTGGTACATGCGCGAGGAGAATGGCGGCTTGATCCTGGGGCCCTATGAGGTCGGCGCGCCGGTCTGCTACGTCGACGGGCCCAGCGACGAGTCCGAATATGAGTTGTTCCAGGAGGACCTGGAGCGCCTCGCCTCGCATATCGAGACCGCGATCGCGCGCGTGCCGGCCTTCGGCGAGGTCGGCGTCAAGAAGGTCTATAACGGCGCGATCGCCTACACGCCGGACGGCGGCCCGATCATCGGACCCGCCTGGGGCCTGAAGAATTTCTGGCTGAACGAGGGCCACAGCTTCGGCGTGACCGCAGCCGGCGGGGCCGGCTGGCAGCTCGCGGAATGGATGGTCGAGGGCGAGCCCACCATCGACATGATGGGCGTGGATCCCCGGCGCTTCGGCGCGCATGCCGGCCGCGGCTATCTGCGCCAGAAGAACGAAGAGGCCTACGCCAACGTCTTCACCGTGCATTACCCGGATGAGGAGCGCGCCGCCGCCCGTCCGCTGCGCCAGACCCCCTGCTATGATCGGATGAAGGCGCTGGGCGCGGTGTTTGGCGCGACCTATGGCTGGGAGCGGCCGAACTGGTTCGCCCCGCCGGGCTACGGACTCAGCGAGTCAGACCTCGCCAAGCCCGACGTGCTGCTGAACGAAAACCACGCCCCGGTCGGCGAGGGCGAGCGGCCGCGCGAAAAATGGAGTTTCCGGCGCTCCAACTATTTCTCCTTCGTCGGGGCCGAGGCGCGCCATGTTCATGAGGCGGTCGGCCTGCAAGACATGAGCGCCTTCGCCAAGTACGAGGTGAGCGGCCCGGGGGCGGAGGCCTTCCTGGATCATCTGGTCGCCAACAAGCTGCCGCAGAAGATCGGCCGCGTGGCGCTGACCCATATGCTGTCGAAGAACGGCGGCGTGCGCTCGGAATTCACCATCCTGCGCGAGGGGCCGCAGAGCTTCTATCTGGTCGGCATGGGCTCGATGGAGCGGCATGACCTGGATTACCTGAACAAGCTGCGCCCGCGCGACGGATCCGTTGAGATCCAGCGCGTCACCACCTCGACCGGCGTTCTGGTGCTGGCCGGGCCGCATGCGCGCGACGTATTGCAGTCGCTCACAGATACGGATCTGTCCAACCAGGCCTTCCCCTGGCTGTCCGGCCAGCGGATCAGCGTCGGCGCGGCGGACTTGCGCGCGCTCAGGGTGAATTTCGTGGGCGAGCTGGGCTGGGAGCTGCATCACCCGATCGAGACCCAGAATTACCTTTTCGATCTGCTGATGCAGGCCGGCAAGCCATACGGGATCAAGCCGTTCGGCATGCGCGCGATGGATTGCCTGCGGCTGGAGAAATCCTACCGCCTGATCCCGCGCGAGCTCTCGATCGAGTATTGCGCGCTGGAATCCGGCCTCGACCGCTTCGTTCGCCCAGAAAAGGGAAATTTCATCGGCCGCGACGCGCTCCTGGCCTGGAAAGACAAAGGCTTCCAGAACCAGTTCGTGACTCTGGAGGTCCACGGCGTGACCGACGCCGACGCGCGGGGGTCCGAGCCGCTCCACCGACATGGAAAAATGGTCGGCCGCTGCACTTCCGGCGGCTTCGGCTGGCGCCTGAACAAATCCCTGGCGCTGGCGATGGTGCAGCCGGACCTGGCGCAGATCGGGACGAGCTTCGAGGTGTTGATCCTCGGCAAGCGCTTCGAGGCGACCGTCATCGAGGATTCGCCGTTCGATCCGGGGAATGAGCGGTTGCGGAGGTAGTCGCTTAGCGGTCAGAGTCCTTGGCGAAATAGCCTTCGATGTCGCGGAGGCCGGCGAGGACATTGACCACCTCGACCGCGTCCTCCCGATACCGGAAAAAGATAATGTAGCCCTTCACGGGGAAGCTTCGGATGTCGGGCCGCAGCTCGGGTCGCGGCCGACCCAGCGTTCCGGGCAGGGACGCGAGCTTCGCGCATTTCTCAGCCAATCCATCTACGAACCGGCGGGCTGCTTCATAATCGCCGCCCTCAGACGCGATGAAGCGAAGGATCCCATCTAGGTCCGCGAGGGCGGTGTCGGATAGGATCAGACGGCGCACTTAGTACCCCGCAGCCTTCAATTCTTTTCCAGTTGCGTCTAACACCCGCGCCAGATCTTCAAGCGTGTTTTCGCCCCCCGCCGCGATTGAGGCGTTCAGCGTGTCGCGCAGCGACTGCAGCTTGGCTTCGCGCTCTTCGACCAGCCGAAGCCCCTCGCGCACCACTTCGCTGGCCGAGGCGTAGCGGCCGTTCTTCACGGCGGCGTCGATGAAGGCTTCCCAGCGGTCGCCGATCGAAACGTTCATGCGGCGGCTCCCTTTTCCAGACAACATGATGATAACAAAGATAGCGCATTTCTTGTTATCGCCAAAGTCTGAGCGCAATCCGTCGCGCCAGTTCGGCTTGACTTCGCCTCCCTCGCTACCTACCCCTGAATTTCGGTTCTTTCGCCGCCTGTCTCGAGCGTCGCCCTATGTCTGATTCTCCGCCCTCACGGTTCTCCATCGGCGCGTTGATCCGCAACGCGTTGTCCGGCAATCAGGAATGGGGGGCGCAGTGGCGCTCGCCGGAGGTCCCGAAGCCGGCCTATGACGCGATCATCGTCGGCGCCGGCGGGCATGGCTTGGCGACGGCCTATTACATGGCCAAAGAGCATGGCATGACGAATATCGCCGTGCTGGAGAAGGGCTGGCTGGGCGGCGGCAACACCGGGCGCAACACCACGATCATCCGCTCCAACTATCTGTGGGAGGAGAGCCAGGGGCTGTATGAGCATGCGCTCAAGCTCTGGGAGAATTTGGCGCAGGAGCTGAACTACAACGTCATGTACTCCGCGCGTGGGGTGATGATGCTGGCCCACAACGTCCATGACGTTCAGGTGGTCAAACGCCATGTTCACGCCAACCGCCTGACCGGCATCGACAATGAGTGGCTGACGCCGGAAGAGGCCAAGGCCTTCTGCCCGCTGCTGAACACCGACAAGAACATCCGCTATCCGATCATGGGCGCGGCGCTGCAACGGCGCGGCGGGGTCGCCCGGCATGACGCGGTCGCCTGGGGCTACGCGCGCGGCGCCTCGGCCATGGGCGTGGACATCATCCAGAACTGCGAAGTCACTGGGATCCGGCGCGACCGGCAGGGCGCGGTGTCCGGGCTGGAGACCAGCAAGGGATTCATCGCCACGAAGAAGGTCGGCGTGGTCGCGGCCGGGCACACCAGCGTGATCATGGGCATGGCCGGCGTGCGCATGCCGCTGGAGAGCTATCCGCTGCAGGCGTTGGTGTCGGAGCCGGTGAAGCCGATCATGCCCTGCGTGGTCATGTCCAACACCATCCACGCCTACATGTCGCAGTCCGACAAGGGGGAATTGGTGATCGGCGCGGGGACCGACGCCTACACGTCATATTCCCAGAAGGGCGGGCTGCATATCTCCAGCCATACCTTGGACGCGATCTGCGAGCTTTTCCCCACGGTCCGCCGGCTGCGCATGCTGCGCAACTGGGGCGGCATCGTGGATGTGACGCCCGACCGTTCCCCCATTCTGGGCAAGACGCCGGTGCCGGGCCTGTTCGTCAATTGCGGTTGGGGCACGGGCGGCTTCAAGGCGACGCCGGGCTCCGGCCATGTCTTCGCCCATACGGTCGCGACCGGGGAGCCGCACGCCATCAACGCCGGCTTCACCCTGGACCGCTTCCGCACCGGCCGCCTGATCGACGAAGCGGCGGCCGCCGCCGTCGCGCATTGAGTAAAGCCAGATGCTCCTGATCCGCTGCCCCTTCTGCGAAATGGACCGGCCCGAGGTCGAGTTCCGCCATGCCGGCGAGGCGCATGTCGCCCGCGCGCTGGATCCCTCCACCCAGACGGATGAGGACTGGGCGCAGTTCCTCTATCTGCGCGCCAATCCGAAAGGGCTGCACGCCGAACGCTGGCGCCACACCAGCGGCTGCGGCCGCTATTTCAACGCCCTGCGCGACACCGTCACCGACAAGTTCCTGGCGACCTACAAGCCGGGCGAGCCGCGCCCCGAGGTCAAATCATGAGGACGAAATCCGCTGGCCGCACCGACCGCGGCGTTAAGCTGAACTTCACCTTCGACGGCAAGTTCTTCACCGGCTTTCAGGGCGATACGTTGGCCTCCGCGCTGATCGCCAACGGCGTCCACCTGATGGGCCGTTCGTTCAAATATCACCGGCCGCGCGGGGTTCTGGGCGCAGGCGCCGAGGAGCCGAACGCGCTGGTCGCGGTCGATCGCGGGGGCGGGCGCTACACGCCCAATCTGCGCGCGACCCAGGTGGAGCTGTATGAAGGGCTGGTCGCCACCAGTCAGAACCGCTGGCCGTCGCTGGGCTTGGATCTCGGCGCGGTGAACGACCTGATCCCGATCTTCAGCGCCGGTTTCTACTACAAGACCTTCATGCACCCGCGCACAGCGTGGAAGCATCTCTATGAGCCGGTGATCCGCCGCATGGCCGGGCTTGGCAAGGCCCCGACCGAGCCGGATCCGGATCAGTACACGCATCGCTACGCCCATTGCGACGTGCTGGTCGTCGGCGCCGGCGCGGCCGGCTTGAAGGCGGCGCTGGACGCGGCGGCCAAGGGCGGCCGCGTGATCCTATGCGACGAACAGGCGGAGATGGGCGGCGGTCTGCTGTCCGAACCGGACGTCACGATCGAGGGTCAGTCGGCCCTCGCCTGGGTCGAGACGGCGCTGACCAAGCTGCGCGCGGCCCCGAACGTCACTTTGCTGAGCCGCACGCAAGCGTTTGGTTATTTCGCGCAGAATTTCGTGGCGCTGTCGGAGCGGCTGACCGATCACCTAGCCGCGCCCCATCCCGACCTGCCGCGCGAACGGCTGTGGAAGGTGCGCGCAGGCGAAGTGGTGCTGGCGGTCGGCGCGATCGAGCGTCCCCTGGTGTTTCCGAACAATGACCGGCCGGGGGTGATGCTGGCCTCAGCGGCGCGTGCGCTGGTCAACCGCTATGGCGTGATTCCCGGCCGGCGCGCGGTGCTGTTCGCTGCGGATGATTCCGGCTATGCGGCGGCGCGCGATCTGGCGAAGGCCGGGGTGGAGATCGCGCTGATCGCCGATCTGCGCTACCAGCCCTCCGACGAGGCGGAGGCGGCGCGGGCGGACGGCTTCACGGTTCAGGTCCGCACGGTGATCGCCAATGTGCTGGGCGGCAAGAGGGTCAGCGGCGTCGAGACCGCGACCCTGGCGATCGACAATGAAGTGCTGCCCGCCGAGAAGCTGGCCTGCGATCTGTTGCTGATGGCCGGCGGCTGGACGCCCTCAGTTCATCTATTCTCGCAATCCGGCGGCAAACTGCGCTTTGACGAAGCGCATGGCGTGTATGTGCCGGGCGAGCCGTCGCAGAACCAGCGATCGGTCGGCGCTTGCGCGGGATTGTTCGGGATTGACGCCGCGACCGGGCTCGCCGTCAGCGGCGAGATCGCGCCGGCCGGCGGCTATGTCGGCGCGGTTCCCACGACGAAGGGCGCGACCGGCAAGGCCTTCGTCGATTTCCAGAACGACGTGACCTCGAAGGACATCGGCCTCGCGGTGAGCGAGGGCTTCCGCTCGATCGAGCATATCAAGCGCTACACCACCAACGGCATGGCGACCGATCAGGGAAAAACCTCGAACATGAACGGCTTGGCGATCGCCGCCGCCTTGCTCGACAAATCCATTCCCGAGGTCGGGCTCACCACCTTCCGCATGCCCTACACGCCGGTGACGTTCGGCAGCTTCGCCGGCCATGCGCGCGGCGACCTGTTCGATCCGGTTCGCCGCACCCCGACGCATGAATGGGCCGAGGCTC
>JBMLRS010000757.1:0-2094 GCA_049240905.1 Elsteraceae bacterium | reverse complement strand
GGTTCAGTCACCGATGACGGCGTAGGACATCCGCGGTTCGAAATCGAAGCGGCGGACGCGCAGCTTGTTTAGGTCGAACGCTTCCAGCACGGCGGTGGTCTCGCCGGGGAAGGCTTCCTCGTTCAACTCGTCGAAGGCGACGATGCCGCCCTTGGGCACGCGCGGCAGGAAATGCTCCAGCGCGACCTTGGTCGGGCGATAGATGTCGAAATCGAGATAGAGCAGGCTGATCACCAGATGCGGGTGATCCTTCAGATATTGCGGCGCGGTGACCTCGAAATCGCCCTTCACCACTTCGACCTTGGGGAAGTGATTGAGGTAGCGGCTGATGTCGTAGATCTCCACCGCCTTCTTGATGTCCTCATAGGCGCTTTCGGCCGAAAAACCGCCCTTCTTCAGATGGGCGGACTTTCGTTCCTTCTTGCCGGCCAGATCGGCGTCGTCGATCGTGGGGAAGCCGGAGAAACTGTCGAAGCCGATGATCCGGCGCTGGAAATTGTAGGGCTCCAGGATCGTGCTGAGCTTGGCGAAGCTCAACAGCCCACCGCCGAACAGCACGCCGCATTCGACGATCGAGCCCTGCACGTCCTTGATGCGCTGGAACATTTCGTAGCGCGCCAGGAACCGGGCGAGGTTCTGGCGCGGCACGTATTTCGCGAAATTCTCGATCTTCTCGGTCGCCGAGCCGGGCGAGTCGTTGAAGTAATCCTCCAGGGCCGCGCGCGCGTCGACGTCGAAGCGCGCTTGGGTCTTGGGATCATGCATCGTCGGCGAGGTTTCCCCGCTGGCGTGGGCGACGGTCGGGGCGACCTCGGCCTTGAAGGATTTCGTCGGCTTGGCGGCTTTTGAAGATTTAGGCGGCATGCGGAACTCGCTCCCGCTCGACCAGTTCGGGCGAGATTTTTGAGAAATCATCGGCGCGCAGGAAGTCGCCGAGGGTGGTGCCGGTCGCCCGGCAATCGACGTTATGGGCGGCGTGGCCGCGCTCGATGTCGTCCAGGTTCACGGTGCGGAAATCCATGCTGAAGCGCGTCTTGCCGGACGTGTTCGGCGCGGTTGAGTGCAGATGCGCGGCGGAGAACATGAACATGTCGCCGGGCGTGCCGGAGATTCGCGTGTCGCTGCGCGTCTCGACCGGGGCCAGCGGCAATGGATGCTTGCGGGTGTCGACCGTGGTCTGGCTGACCGCTTGCTGGCGGCCGACGCGGCACCATTCCTCGTAATCGAAATCGCCGGAGCTGTTCGCGACCGGCTGATCCCAGTATTCCGGGAACATCGACATGGAGCGCTCGGGCGTGACCGCGAAGATCGGCATCCAGTAATTCACCTGCGCGTGCGGGCTCGAGTACCAAGTGTCGCGGTGCGCCTTGTAGGCGTAGCTGACGCCGGCGGAGAGATAGCCGCTGTGCGGCACCACGCGCATG
The DNA here is from genome assembly GCA_049240905.1 of Elsteraceae bacterium. Lineage (GTDB taxonomy): Bacteria > Pseudomonadota > Alphaproteobacteria > Elsterales > Elsteraceae > JBMLRS01. The sequence continues at coordinate 670 of JBMLRS010000757.1, read as the reverse complement.
CGCGGCACGTCGAAATAGGTGCGGCTCAGATCGCAGCCATATTCCACCAGCACGTCGCGGATCAGCTCCTTGGTGCGTTGATGGTTGGTGAAGGCGGATTTGAGGGGAGCCACGCGTTCGATGAAGGCGCTCACCTCCATTCCGTCTTGCGCGCTCTCTGGATCCAGGCCGGCGAAGCCTTCACGAATCATGTTCTGCGCATGCGCGGCCAGGGCCAACGTCGCCGGCGTCGCCGAATTCACCAGATACTCGCCGCTGAACAACAGGCGGCGACGATCCGCGTCGCTGCTCCGATGGTTCAAGATAATTCCGACCATGATCGGACTCCGCTCAAAAGGGAAAACAAGCGCAAGACGCGCGCCTCTCACTATGCCGGGAGAGGCGGCTTTCTTGATTGATGCAGATCAAATCACCCTTGGCAATCTTCTAATTTTCAAGGGCTAAGCTGGTTTACTTCAAGAAGTTCACGAGCGACAGGCTGCGGATCGTGGACAGCGTGCTGTATGAGGCCTCCAAGATCGTCTTCATATCCGTGATCTTGACGCCGACCTCCGTGGTGTCCGCCGACAGGATCGTGGACCGGGTGTCCGTCGCCAGATTCACCACGGTCTGATGATAGGTCTTTTCGTCGTTCAGCGTGATCTGGTTGCCGGCCACCTGGGCGCGCAGC
>JBMLRS010000756.1:0-6901 GCA_049240905.1 Elsteraceae bacterium | reverse complement strand
CCAGATCCCGCATGGCGTCGCCCCACACCGCTGCGGCCGCGGATTCCAGGGCGCGCAGGGTTTCCGGCACCGCCTCGTACAGCGTCGCCTTGAAGAACAGCAGGCCGTTGCTGATCTCGTCGGCGACGGTCAGACGCCAGGCGCGCAACTGGTTGGTCTTCCACAGGATCTGGATCTCGTCGCGCAGGTCCGACAGCAGGCCCGCGCGTTCCGGCCCTTCGCCGTTGATGTCGATGAAGCGCGCCATCAGATCGTAGATGCGTTTGTGGCAGCCCTGCACCGCCTGCCGGCGCGCTTCGGTGGGGTGGGCCGTGAAAACCGGCTGCAGCGACAGGCCTCGCAGCCCCGCGCGAAACTGATCGGGCGTGACGCCGGCCTCCGCCAGTTCGCGCAGCGTCTCCTCGAAGCAGCGCGGCCACAGCCCGTTTCTGCGCTCGACGTCGCGCCGCTCGCGCGCGCGCCAGGCTTCCTCAATGATGTTCACCAGGGAGAAATAGATGCTGAAGGCGCGGGCCACGGTGGTGGCGATCTCCGGGCTCAGCCGGTCCAGCTTCTGGGCGATGCGGGCGACCCCGTCGAAGCGGTCCCGCTCCTCCCGCCGCAGGGCGATGAAGCCGCGGCGCAGCATCTCGACCGCGCCGAAAGCGGCCTCGCCTTCGTTGGCTTCGATCGCGTCGCCGACCAGCGCCCCGATCTGGCGCACCAGATTGCGCATGCGAGGATCGTCGTCACGGTTCATCGACCTACCTCCCGGTTCCCCAAACTTAGCAATGTTGCGCGCGCGCAACCAGAGCCCGCGCGGTCCCTCATGCTTGATTGAGCTAAACACGACTGTAGTATTTGAGTCTCTGCGACCCTTCTGCGCGAGCAATAATCTGACGCCGTCAATTGACAGCTCAGCAAGAAAGCGGCGTAGTTCCCGTCAGCAATCGCCAACGGGAGGCCCTCGATGATTACTTTGACCGTGAATGGACAGGTGAGGCAGGTGGATGTCGACGGCGACACGCCTCTGCTGTGGGCCTTGCGGGAAAACCTTCAGATGACCGGCACCAAGTACGGCTGCGGCGTCGCGCAATGCGGCGCCTGCAGCGTGCATGTCGATGGCCAGGTCGTGCGTTCCTGCGCCATGCCGGTCAGCGCCGCGGTCGGAACCAAGATCACGACGATCGAAGGGCTGTCTTCGGACCTTTCTCATGTCGTTCAGAAGGCGTGGCTGCAGCATGAAGTGCCGCAATGCGGCTATTGCCAGTCCGGCCAGATCATGGCCGCCGTAGCGTTGCTGAAGGAAAAGCCGAAGCCGACCGACGCCGACATTGACGAAGCGATGAGCAACATCTGCCGCTGCGGCACCTATCAACGAGTCCGGGCGGCGATCCACACCGCCGCCGGCATGAAAGCTTAGGGGAGGGCTGGAGCATGGGCGTCATCTCAAAAGTCAGCCGTCGCGGCTTCATCGGCGCGTCGGTCGCGGCGGGCGGCGGGCTCTCCCTCGGCTGGGTGCTGCCGGGCGGCGTGATGGAGGCGGTCTCGCAGACCCCTGTCGCCGCCAAGGTCACGGGCGAGGTCGGCATCTGGGCGGTGATTCATCCCGACGACACCACCGTGATCCGCATCGCGCGCTCCGAAATGGGGCAGGGCACCTTGACCGGGCTCGCCCAACTCGTCGCCGACGAATTGGACGCGGACTGGTCGAAGGTCACCACCGAATATGTTCCGCCGGAGGTCAACCACGCCAACCAGCGCGCCTGGGGCGACATGTCCACCGGCGGCAGCCGAGGCCTGCGTGGATCGGTCGATTACGTCCGCAAGGGCGGCGCGGTCGGCCGTTACATGCTGATCGCCGCTGCGGCCAAGCAGTGGGGCGTGCCGGCTTCGGAATGCACGGCGTCGGACAGCAAGGTGATCCATAAGCCGACCAATCGCACCCTGCGCTACGGCGAACTGGCGCCGGCCGCGGCCTCGATCGAGGTTCCAACGGAAGTGCCGCTGAAGGATCCGAAGGACTGGAAGCTGATCGGCCAGGGCGTGAAGCGCCTGGATACGGTCGACAAGCTGAACGGCAAGCAGATCTACGCGATCGACGTGATTTTGCCGGACATGCTGAACGCCTCAATCGCGCAATGCCCGGTGTTCGGCGGCAAGCTGAAGAGCTTCGACGCCGACAAGATCAAGGGCATGAAGGGCGTCCGCCATGTGCTGCCGATCGGCGACGACACGGTCGCGGTGGTCGCGGACACCTGGTGGCAGGCGAACAGCGCGCTGAAGGAACTGCCGATCGTCTGGGACGAAGGCAAGAACGGCGAGGTCTCCAGCGCGTCCATCGCGGCCTTCCTCAAGGAAGGGCTGGACGCCAAGGAGGCCGCCATGGGTCAGACCCAGGGCGATGTGGCCAAGGCGTTCGCGGGCGCCGCGAAGAAGATTGAGGCGGTCTACGCCACGCCGTTCCTGAACCACGCGACCTTGGAGCCGATGAACTGCACCGCTCTGGTCACGCCGGACAAGGTGGAGATCTGGGTCGCCTCGCAGAACGGCGAGGCGTCGATGGCGGCGGCGGCGGAGGCCGGCGGCGTGCCGCTGTCGAAGGTGAAGGTGAACAAGCTGCATCTGGGCGGCGGCTTCGGCCGGCGCGGGTTCCAGGATTACACCCGTCAGGCGGTGCTGTTGGCCAAACAGATCCCAGGTCGGCCGGTGAAGCTGATCTGGAGCCGCGAGGAAGACATGCAGCATTGCTTCTATCGCCCGATCACTCAGGCGAAGATGACCGGCTCGCTGGACGAGAAGGGCAATCTGACGGGGCTGCACATGCGCATCTCCGGCCAGTCGATCCTGGCCTGGGTCGCCCCGTCGCGCATGGTCAACGGCGTGGACAGGATCCACTTCCAGGGCCTGCTGGAAGATGAGTTCGGCTATACGAACATCCCGAACCTCCTGATCGACCACGCGGTGCGCAACACCCATGTCCCGGTCGGTTTCTGGCGCGGCGTGAACCACAATCAGAACGCCGTCTATCTGGAATGCTTCATCGACGAACTGGCGCATGCGGCCGGCAAGGATCCGCTGGCCTTCCGGCGCGAGTTGCTGGCCAAAAGCCCCAAGCATCTGGCCGTGCTGAACGCCGCCTGCGCGAAAGCCGACTATGACAAGCCGCTGCCGGCGGGCGTGTTCCGCGGCATCTGCCAGAACTATGGCTTCGGCAGCTACACGGCGGCGGTGGCCGAGGTGTCGGTCTCGCCGAAGGGCAAGCTGAAGATTCACCGCATCGTGGCCGCGACCGATTGCGGCGTGGCGGTCAATCCCGATCAGATCGCCGCCCAAGTCGAAGGCTCCTTCGTCTATGGCTTGAGCGCGCTGCTCTACAGCGAGAACACGATCGCGAAAGGCCGGGTCGTCGAAGGCAATTTCGACACCTATGAAGTGATGCGCATCGACGACATGCCGAAGGTCGAGACGGTCATCGTCCCGTCCGGCGGCTTCTGGGGCGGGGTCGGCGAGCCGACGATCGCCGTCGCGGCGCCGGCGGTGCTGAACGCGATCTTCGCCGCCACCGGCAAGCGCGTGCGCAGCCTGCCGCTGAAGCATCATGATCTGCGGAGCGCCTAAGCTCCGCGCGCTTCTGCTGGGCGGCCTCGCCGTCCTGTTGGCGATCCCCGGTTCGGCCGCTGACGCGCCGCCGCCGGGGGCGTCTTCCTGCACGGGGTGTCACGCCCCCGCGAAAGGGCCGACCACGGCGCTGCCCTCGATCGAGGGGCGCGACCCCGCTCAATTGAAGGCGCTTTTGGAAGGCTTTCGATCCGGCGCGGTCCCGGCGACCTTGATGAACCGGATCATGTTGGGTTTCAGCCCTGAAGAAATCGCGGCGCTGGCCGAATGGTTCGGGAGGAAGCCATGACCTCTCTTGCGCGTCGGGAGTTCCTGGCTGGCGCGCTCGCCGCGCCGTTCCTGCCGCGTCCCGGCTTCGCCCAGGGCGCTGGCCGCGTGGTCGTCGTCGGCGGCGGCTTCGGCGGGGCCACGGCGGCGCGTTTCCTCCGGCGCGAAGATCCCAAGCTGGAAGTGTTTCTGGTTGAGCAGTCGGAACGCTTCACCGCCTGCCCTTTCAGCAATCTGGTGATCGCCGGCATGCGCGAGATGGAGCGGCAGAGCTTCGGCTATGACGCCTTGAAGGCCGAAGGCGTGCGCCTGATCCACGCCGCCGCCACGGGGCTGGACGCGGGCGCCAAGACTCTGACCGTCGCCGGCGGCGCTTCCCTGCGCTACGACCGCCTGGTCCTGGCGCCGGGCGTCGACATGAACTTCGCCGGCTTGCCCGGCTATGACGAAGCCGCAAGCCAACGCATGCCGCATGCCTGGAACGCAGGGCCTCAGACCCTGCTGCTGCGCCGACAACTGGAGGCGATGCCGGACGGCGGGCTGGTGGTGATCTCCGCCCCGTCAAACCCGTTCCGCTGTCCGCCGGGGCCGTATGAGCGCGCCAGCCTGATCGCGCATTACCTGAAGACCAAGAAACCGAAATCCAAGCTGATCCTGCTCGACGCCAAGGACGCCTTCTCCAAGCAGAAGCTGTTTCAGGCGGCTTGGGCGCGTCTCTATCCGGGCATGCTGGAATGGGTGTCGCTGTCGAATGGCGGGAAGGTCAGCGCGGTCGACGCCGCCGCAATGACAGTGAAAACCGACTTCAGCCAGCACAAGGCCGACGTGGCGAACGTGATCCCGCCGCAGAAGGCCGGGAAGATCGCGGCGGTCGCAGGCGCGGCCGACCGCACAGGCTGGTGTCCGATCGATCCCGTGACCTTTGAATCAAAACTTTTGCCCGGCGTGCATGTGATCGGCGACGCGACGATCGCCGGCGCGATGCCGAAATCCGCCTTCTCCGCCAACGCGCAGGCGAAGATCTGCGCCAGCGTCGTGGCGAATTTGCTGAACGGCCGCGCGCCGACCGAACCGCGCCTGATCAACACTTGCTACAGCCTGATCGCGCCGGAGGAGGGAATTTCCGTCGCCGGGGTCTATCGGCCGCAGAACGGCGCGCTGACGGAGATTCCGGGCTCGGGCGGGGTCAGCCCGGCTGACGCGACGGACGCGGCGCGCGCTGCGGAGGCTGGTTACGCCCATGCTTGGTTCACGACGATCACCGCTGAAACCTTTGGTTAGCCTTGCGCCGCTTTGGGCGCTGGTCCTGGGACTGCTCGCATCGGGCGCCGACGCGGCCGACTTCGTGCGGGTGGAGGATGGGATTCCCGCCTCGCTGACCGGCGAAGCGGGCGATCCCGCGCGCGGCAGAGCCATCGTGTTGAACCGGGCGGTCAGCGCTTGCCTGCTGTGCCATTCCGGGCCGTTTCCGGAAGCGCCGTTTCAGGGGACTCTGGCGCCCAGCCTCGCCGGCGCGGGAGAAAGACTGAGCCCGGCGCAAATCCGTCTGCGGCTGGTTGACCCCACGGTTCTGGACGCCAACTCCATCATGCCGTCCTACTATCGCATTGAGGGGCTGAACCGGGTGGGGCCGAACTGGCGCGGGAAGACGGTGCTGACGGCGGCGCAGATCGAAGATGTCGTGGCCTATCTGGCCAGCTTGAAATGAGCGGAGGAAACATGGAGCGGCGGAAGTTTTTGGCGATCACCGGCGCCGCCGCCCTGGCGGCCCCGATCGTCACGCGCCCGGCCCTGGCGGCCCCGGCGGAGGTCAAGCGCGCGATGCGGGACCTGTTCGGCGACGCCCCGATGACCAAGGGGCGGGTCAAGCTGGACATCCCCAATCTTGTGGAGAACGGCAACACCGTCTCCGTCACGCTGTCGGCCGAGGGCCCGATGGCGGGGCCCCAGCGGATCAACAGCCTGCATCTGTTCGCCGAGGAGAATCCGGCGCCCAATGTCGGCAGTTTCTATTTCGGGCCGGGCGCGGGCCGGATCCGCGCCTCCGCTCGGATCCGTCTGGCGACCACGCAGACGGTCTGGCTGGTCGGCAAGGCCGAGGACGGAAGCTTGTGGAGCGACGGCGTGGAAGTGCTGGTCACGCTCGCCGCCTGCATCGAATAGGAGACGGTGATGGCCCGCAATCTGATCAATGTTCCGAAGACCGCGAAAAAGGGCGAGATCGTCGAAATCAAGATCCTGATCAGCCACCCGATGGAGAGCGGTCAGGCGCGCGACGCCTTCGGCAAGAACATCCCGCGCGACATCATCCACAGCTTCTCCTGCCATTGGGGGGAGGAATTGGTGTTCCGCGCGGAGCTGTTTCCCGCGATCGCCGCCAATCCCTATTTCGCCTTCTACGCCAAGGCCGAGGCGAGCGGTAAGCTGCGCTTCAACTGGAAGGACGACCAGGGGCAATCTCATTCCGAAAGCGCGGAGATCCTGGTCGAGGGATGAAGGCCGCCGTCGTCAGTCTTCTGCTGCTGGCCGTCTTCGCCCCTTCCGCGCAAGCCCAGCGCAGCGGCTATGACGACGCCAGCCCGTCGGTTCGGGCGATGCAGGACGATGATTTCGCCAACCCCGGAATGCTCTGGGCGCGCCGCGGGGAGGAGATCTGGACCTCCGGCTGCGCCAGTTGCCACGGCGAGGCGGAGAAATCGATGCGCGGGGTGGCTGCGCGCTATCCGGCGTTCGACCCCGCGCTTGGCCGGCCGGTGACCCTGGAGCAGCGAGTGAGCGGCCATCAGGGCGGCCCGGCGTTCGCCCCTGAAAGCCGCGACCTGCTGGCGATCACGGCCTATGTCGGCGCGCAATCCAAGGGCATGCCCATGGCGGTCTCCGGGGAGGGGCCGGCGAAGCCGTTTCTGGAGGCGGGGCGCGAGTTCTTCTTCCTGCGCCAGGGGCAGCTCAATCTCTCCTGCGCGCAATGCCATGACGACAACAAGGGCCAGAAGCTCGCCGGCAGCGTAATTCCGGAAGGCCATCCCAACGGCTA
>JBMLRS010000755.1:3730-5924 GCA_049240905.1 Elsteraceae bacterium | reverse complement strand
CCCGCTCGGTCATCACGTCGCCGTCAAGCGAAAGCAGTCCCGGTTCGGGAAAATGCCGTTTGGGATGAAACGCTAATTCACGCTCCCAGACCGCGCTGTCGCCAGTCATATGGCATTGGCTGAGCGAGGCTTGAGCGGCGGCGAAATCGGGCCTGCTCACCGGCGCGCGAATGTCGCCGCAATAGCGGCCGGACTGCACCCAATAAACCACCGTCTCGCGATCGACGGTCCCGTCGGCGAAGCGGATGAAGTCCCGCCGCCAGCATCCGGAAACCCAAGGCTCGACCCCCTTGCCGCTCATGCCGGCTCCGGGCCGCGCAGCAGCGCGCGCAGAATGATGACCTGCGCCTCAAGATAGCCGGCCGACGGCAGGGGATGGCCAAGGCTCGCCTCGATCTCCTTGTGCAGCGCCGGCAGGGCGTGAAACGGCACGCCGGGAAACGTGTGATGCGCGGTGTGGTAGGACATGTTCCACATCAGCCAGCGCATCACCGCCGGCCCTTTCAGCGTGCGCGTGTTCTCCAGGGTGTCCGGCGTGAAGGAGAGCATCGTGTGCTCGCCGAGATTCTGAAGCTGATGAAAGGCCTTGGTGACGAACATCGGGCCAATCCAGAAGATGACCGCGAGCCAGCTCTGGAAGATCAGCGACAGCGCGATGATCGTCAGATACCCCGCCATATAGCAGCGCGCCTCGAAGATGACCGTCCGACGCTGCTCCTCGTTCAGCCAGGAGGCGTAATCGGGAACCGATCCCATCGCGACCAGAAAAGTGCGGCGGATCCGCCCGTACCAGTAGGTGATCCCGCTGGCGTAGAGCAGATAGCTCCTAAGATCATAGGGACCGCGCGCCAACAGCTCGGCGTCCTTGCCCCAAATCATTGTGTGGCGATGATGCGCGAAGTGGAACCAGCGGTCCCAATAGAACGGGTAGATGGAGACGAAGCCGGTGATCGCGCCGAAGACGTCGTTGAGGCGGCGGGTCTTGAAGGCCGTCCAATGGGTCATTTCGTGATGACCGGCGTACAGGCAATTGATCAGCACGCCATGGACGAGGAAGACGGGAAGCGCCCACCAGCTTCCCCAACTGTAGGCGAGCGCGGCCCCGGAGGCGGCGATCGCGCCCAAATGGCTGAACCATTGGATCAACCCCTTGGCGTCGGAACGCTGGCTCAACTCTTTAAGCCGCCTAGGATCGACCACGGAGAGGCCGCGCTTCGCCACCCAGTCTTCCATTGCTCTCGCTCCAGGCAAACAACGTGGTCATAAATTGCAAATTGCAGGCCAATCAAGGGGTTGTGCAAACAATGATTGATTAACGCTCATTGACAGCGCTTCGTCAGCCGACCAACCTCCACGAAATTCTGATTTAACGCTGAAGCGATATGACCAGCCTAACGCCGCCCAACGCCCTACCGGTCGCAGACCGCTGGTTCCTTTCACGCCCCATCTCCCCTGGCCTCACGCTTTACTGGGAGCCGCACGTCCATCCCTGGTACCGCGCGAATGTCTGGCATGTCTCGGGGCGCGATCTCGATCTGCTGATCGACACGGGCATGGGGGTGGGCAGCCTCAAGGCGGCGCTCGGGCCGCTCGCCGATCGACCGATTCTCGCGGTGGCCACCCATGGCCATGTCGATCATATGGGTGGGCATCACGAGTTTTCCGATCGCGCCATCCACGGCCTCGAAGCCGAGGCGCTGACCATGCTGGCGGAGGATCGGACGCTGGCCGCCGGATTTCTGACCTACCCCGACGCGGTGACCGCCCTGCCCCAGGCGGGCTGGGAGCTCTCGGCCTTCACGCTGAAGGCGGCGCCGGCCACGCGCATCCTCGCCGAGGGCGATCGGATCGATCTCGGCGGCGTCAGTCTGACGGTCGTTCACCTGCCCGGCCACTCGCCGGGGTCGATCGGTCTGATCGACGAGCGCGACGGCGCTCTGTTCTCCGGCGACGCGATCTATGACGGCGAATTGTTGGACGACCTGCCGCATTCGGACGTCGAAGCGTATGTCGACACGATGGAGAGGCTGCGCGAGCTTGACGTCTCCATCGTGCATGGCGGGCATCGCGAGAGCTTCGACCGGGCGCGCATGCTGGTCCTGATCGATCAGTATCTGGCGGGCAAAAGGCGCCAAGGCTGCCCGGGAGAAGGCGCGTGAGTTTGCGATCAATCAACGCCCGCCCCTTCGACTTC
>JBMLRS010000755.1:0-3720 GCA_049240905.1 Elsteraceae bacterium | reverse complement strand
AGCAACTCGCCGCCGGCGCACAATAACACCAACGCGGTGATCGCGATCGACCTGCAGGTCGATTTCCTCTCTCCGAACGGCTACCTCGCCTCGAAGGGGTATGACTGCGCGCCGCTGCGCAGAATCCTTCCCAACGTCGCCGCCGTGATCACCGCCGCGCGCGCCGCCGGCTGTCTGATCGTGCACACGCGTCAGGGGTACCGCGCCGACCTCGCGGACATGTCGGTCTACGAACGCTGGCGGCGTCGGCGCTCAGGGCTTGAAGGCACGGACGCGCTGGTGCGCGGCTCGCCCGGCTTCGAGATCGTCCCGGAAGTGCCCGTGGCCGAAGGCGACGTGATCATCGACAAGACCGCCAACGGCGCCTTCACCTACACCGATCTGGACCATGTGCTGCGCTGGCGCGGCATCACCCACCTGATCCTGATGGGCTGCACGACGGACGTTTGCGTCCATTGCACGCTTCGCGAGGCCAATGACCGGAACTATCAGTGCCTCGTCGTGGAGGACGCTTGCGCCAGCGGCGATCCCTACGCTCACGACGCCGCGATCTACATGGTGACGGTTGAGGACGGCGTCTTCGGGGTCGTGGCCAAGACCCTGGACGTGGTCGTCGCCCTGTCGTGAAGCGCGGCGTCGCCTACTCGAAATAGATGAAGCCGAGGTCGCCCTGATATCCTGCGATGTCGGCGAGGCGCCGCCAATCCTCCGGCTTGTGGAAGGATTGGCAGGTGAGTTGCCAATAGAGCAGGTTCGCCTTCTCCGATTCGGTGCGCCATGACTCCACGCAGACATATTTGGTCGGCTTGGGCGCGACGCGCTGCATTTCCGCGAAGGCGGAGCGGGCGTCGCCCAACCCCAGATTATGGAGGGTGGTGATCGAGACGACGGCGTCGAAACTGTCGTCGGCGAAGGGCAGCCGCGCGGCGTCGCCGGCGACGAACCGGCCGGCCAGCTCCGGCTTGCCGCGCTCCAGCGCGTAGGTCGAGACGTCGAGCCCGACCAACTCCAGCCCAGGCGCCGCCTGGCCCAGCTCATAGAGCAGATAACCCTTGCCGCAGCCGACGTCGAGCACACGCTGGCCCGGCCGCAGACCCCAATGGGCAACCAACTGGTCGGCGAGGCCCCGCCAACGGCCGTCATACCGGTAGCCGCCATAACCGTACCGACGATCCCCGTCCCAATACTCTTCGCCATAACGCCGCGCGACCGTCGCGCACTCGGCCTTGTCATGCTCGATGACGCGTTGACGGTAGTCGCGCCGCACGCGGTTGTGCATGCTGTTGATGAAATCCAATTGGGCCATTCGTGATTCCCTCGGGGTTCGTTTGGCAGCCGGTCGGCTTGCAATGCCGAAGCGACAGAGATAGTGACTTCCGGGCCATGACCAAACTGAAACCAATCGACGAACTCGCGGCCGAAATCAAACGGCTGCGCGCTGAGGGAAAGACGGTGGCTCATTGCCACGGCGTCTTTGACGTTTTGCATGTGGGCCATGTGCGGCATTTGAAGGCCGCCAAGCAGTTGGGCGACTTGCTTGTCGTCACCCTCACCGCGGATCGATTCGTCAACAAAGGCCCTGGACGCCCGGCGTTCAACCAAACCTTGCGCGCGGAGATGGTAGGCGCGCTAGACGTCGTCGATTACGTCGCGGTCAACGAAGAGCCGCACGCGGTGAATCTGATCAAGAAGCTGGGGCCGAGCGTCTACGTGAAGGGCAGCGACTATGTCCGCCCCGAGGACGACCCCACGGGCATGATCACGGCGGAGAAGGAGGCGGTAGCCTCCGTCGGCGGGCGGATGCAGTTCACCGACGAGATCGTCTTCAGCTCGTCGGCCCTGATCAACAAGCATTTCGACATTTTTCCGCCGGCCACCCAAGGCTGGCTGGACGGTTTCCGCGAACGTCACTCCCTGGACGAGGTGCTGTCCTACCTGGAGAAGGCGTCCAGCCTGAACGGCGTCGTGATCGGCGAGCCGATCGTGGATGAATACGTGTTCTGCGAAGCCATGGGCAAGGCGACCAAGGACCCGATGATCGCGTCGCTGTTCCAGTCGATGGAAAGCTACGCCGGCGGCAGCCTCGCGGTCGCCAATCATCTGGCGGGGATCATCAATCGGGTGGATCTGGTCGGCGAGATCGGCGAGCTCGAGCGGCGCGAAGACTTCATGCGCAGCCGCCTGTCGCCGGGCGTCACACCCTATTTCATGACCCGCGCGGGCGCGCCGACCATCCATAAACGCCGCTTCGTCGACCACTACACTCAATCGCGCCTGTTCGAGCTCTACATGATGCGCGACGGCGACGCGCAGGCGCATGAGGTCGCGGCGCTGGAGGCGGTGCTGCGCGCCCGGCTCACGCACGCCGACATCGCCGTCGTCGCGGACTACGGCCACGGCATGATCGCGGACTCGCTGGCGCTCACTCTGGGGAAAGAATCGAAGTTCCTGGCGCTGAACGTCCAAGCGAACGCCGGCAATCGTGGCCTGAACACGATCCGCCGCTATGGGCGGGCCGACTATGTCTGCCTCGCGATGCATGAGGTGGTGATGGAGACGCGGGAGCGGAACCTCTCGGTCGAGCGGTTGATCCCGGCCATGCTGGATCAGTTCGACTGCGACAAGTTCACCGTCACGCGCGGCCGCTTGGGCACGCTGCATTTCGATCGCCAGGGCAATGTGGTGCAGGCGCCGGCCTTGGCGGGCCACGTCGTCGACCGCGTGGGCGCCGGCGACGCCTTGCTCTCGGTGACCTCGCCGCTTGTCGCGGTCGGGGCGCCGTGGGAGATCGTCGGGTTCCTTGGCAACATCGCTGGCGGCATCCTGGTCTCCGATCTTGGCAACCGACTGGCGATCGGCCGGGCTTCGATCGTGAAGGCGGCGACGGCGCTGCTGAAATGATCGATCCGGCGGCGGTCGCGGCGCGGCTTTGGCCGACGCCCGCCGCGCTGAGGGTCGAAGCCTCCACCGGCGGCGGCAACAACCGGCTGTTCCGCATTTCCGACGGCGCAACCGCGCGCGCCCTGAAATTCTATCCATCCGCCGACGGCGTCGCGCGGCTGAGCCGCGAGCGGGCGGCGCTGGAATGGCTGCGCGCCGATCCCGACCCGACGCCAACCCCGGCCTTCCATGCGGCGGACATGGCGGCGCCCGCCGCCTTGATCGACTGGATCGAGGGCGCCCCGGTCGGCGCGCCGACCGACCAAGACGTCGATGCGGTCGTCGCCTTCGCCCATCGCCTGCTTCGACGACGTCACGACGGCGCCGCCCTGCCGATGGCGGCGGAGGCGACGCCGACGGCGCGCGATCTTGAGGCGCAGATCGAGGAGCGGTTGCGCCGTCCGCGCCGGGCTGAGGCGGAAGCCGCGGCGGCGGCGGCGGGCGCGGCCTATCGCCGGTTAGGCGCGGTCGGCGGCCCTCCACCGGCGGCCTTGATCCCCAACCCCTCGGACTTCGGGTTCCACAACGCGCTTCGAGTCGCCGACGGCGGCTTGGCCTTTCTGGATTTCGAGTATTTCGGCCAGGATGATCCCGTGCGGCTGGCGGGCGATTTCCTGCTTCATCCGGGCATGTGGTCGGTCCATGTCGCGCCGGACGCCTGCCCTCTGCGCCGGCGCTTCCTGGACGGGTTGAAGCCGGCGCTCGCCGCCATCGATTCGCGCTTCGCCGAGCGGCTGGAGCGTCAACTGCCCTATCTGGCCCTGCGTTGGGCGTTGATCG
>JBMLRS010000754.1:0-2742 GCA_049240905.1 Elsteraceae bacterium | reverse complement strand
GATCGTCACCTCCAACCGCACCCGCGAGATCCATGACGCGCTGAAGCGCCGCTGCCTCTATCACTGGGTCGATTATCCGGACGTCGCGCGTGAGTTGGCGATCCTGAAGCGCAAGGTGCCGCAAGCCCCGGACAATCTAGCGCGCGAGGTCGTGGGATTCGTGCACGCCCTGCGCGGCAAGGATCTCTACAAGCTGCCGGGCGTGGCGGAGACTTTGGACTGGGCGCAGGCCCTGCTGGAGCTGGACGCGGTCGCGCTGGATCCGGCGGTGCTGAACTCCACTCTCGGCGTGATCCTGAAATATCAGGACGATATCGCCCGCATGGCGGGTTCGGAAGCCGTCGCCATCCTGGATTCCGTGAAAGCCGAACTCGCTCAGAAGCCTTTGGGGCGTTAGCGCATGCCTGACGGGCATCTGCTCGACAATCTGATGCATTTCGGCCGTGTCCTGCGCACGGCCGGCCTGCCGGTCGGCACCGGCCGTTTGCTGGAGGCGGTGCGGGCGGTGGAGGCGGTCGGCATCACCGATCGCGACGCCTTCTACCACGCCCTCGTCGCGACGCTGACCACCCGTCGCGAGCAGCGCGAAGTGTTCGATCAGGCCTTTCATCTGTTCTGGCGCAATCCGAAGCTGCGCGAAAAGATGATGCAGTTGATGTTGCCGAACCTGGCCTCCGATCTGGACGCGCCGGGCGAGACCGCGCCGATGACCCGCGCGCAGGAGGCCTTCGCCGCCGGTCAGCAGCCGCCGACCGACACCGAGGCGCGCGAAGACATCGAGCTGGACGCGAGCCTCACCTGGTCCGACCGCGAGCTGCTGCAGGCCAAGGATTTCGAGGCGATGAGCATCGCCGAGCTGGCCGCCGCCAAGGCCGCGATCAAACGCATGCGGCTGGTCTTCCCGGACATCCGCACGCGCCGGATGGTCCCAGACAAGCATGGCGCCCGGCCGGACGGGCGGATGACCTTGCGGCTGGCGGCGCGGCGCGGCGGCGACAGCATCGATCTGCGCTTCCGCTCCCCCGGTCATCGCGCGCCGCCGATCGTGATCCTGTGCGACATCTCCGGCTCGATGGAGCGCTACGCCCGCGTGCTGCTGCATTTCGTCCACGGCCTGACGAGCGACCGAGACCGGGTGCATTCCTTCCTGTTCGGCACGCGCCTGACCAACATCACCCGCTCGCTGCGCCATCGCGACGTCGACGTCGCCGTGGCCGCCGCCGCGGCGTCCGTGCAGGACTGGTCCGGCGGCACGCGCATCGGGCGCTGCCTGCACGACTTCAACCGCCTCTGGGCCCGCCGCGTTCTCGGCACGGGCGCGACCGTGCTGTTCATCTCCGACGGGCTGGATCGCGACGCCGGCGCCGACCTCGGTCCCGAGGTGGAGCGCATCGCGAAATCGGCCCGTCGGCTGATTTGGCTCAATCCCTTATTGCGCTTCGAGGGTTTCGAGCCAAAATCATTGGGTATCAGGGCGATCTTGCCCCATGTGGACGAATTCAGGCCAGTTCATAACCTCAACAGCCTGACCGACCTCGCCCGCGCGCTCGCAAGCCCCTATGACCGCGCTTCTATGGGAAAAGCCGCATGACCACGACCGACGTCGAAGACGTGCTGAAAACCGCCAATGACTGGATCGCCAGCGGCCGCAAGGTCGCGCTCGCCACGGTGATCGAGACCTGGGGCTCCTCCCCGCGCCCGGCCGGCTCGCAGCTGGCGATTGACGGAGCGGGCGCCTTCGTCGGCTCCGTCTCCGGCGGCTGCATCGAGGGCGCGGTGGTGCGCGAGGCGATCGACGTGATCGAGACCGGGGAGCCGCGCTTGCTGGAGTTCGGCGTCAGCAACGATCAGGCCTGGGAAGTGGGCCTCGCCTGCGGCGGCCGCATTCGGCTGTTCGTCGAACGCGTGACGGTCTGATCAGATGCGCGCAGACCTCCTCGCCCGCGCCCTCAAAGTCCGTGAGATGGGCGAGCCCGCCGCGATCGTGACGGAGCTCGCCAACGGCATGCAGACCTTGATGGTCGCCACCGTCATGGCCGGGGACGCGGGCCTTCCGGAGGATGTCTGGGCCGCGGCGCGTGACTTCATCAACAACGACAAAAGCGGAATCTACGACGGTAATTGGTTCGTCCATGTGCTGAACCCGCCGCCGCGGCTGATCATCGTCGGCGCCGTGCATATCGCCCAGGCGCTGGCCCCGATGGCCGCGCTGGCCGGCTACGCCGTGACGGTGGTCGATCCGCGCCGCGCCTTCGCGACCGACGCACGCTTCCCCACCTATGAACTGCGCGGCGATTGGCCGGATGAGGCGCTGGACGCGCTGAAGCCGGACGCGCGCACGGCGATCGTCACCCTCACCCATGACCCTAAGCTGGATGATCCGGCGCTGCAGCGCGCGCTCACCTCGCCCGCCTTCTACATCGGCGCGCTCGGCAGCCGGAAGACCCACGCCAGCCGGCTTGAGCGCCTGCGCGCGGAAGGGTTCGACGACGCCGCCCTCGCCCGGATTCACGGTCCGGCCGGCCTCAACATCGGCGCGCTGACCCAGTCGGAGATCGCCGTGTCGATCCTCGCCCAGATGACGGCCGCGCGCCGTCGGGCGGCGACTGCATGATCTTCGCCGACCTATCGCCGCAGGACGCGATCGGCGCCGTGCTGGTGCACGGCGTCAAGATCGGCGGTCAGACCTTCAAGAAGGGCCGCGTGCTCAGGCCCGCCGATCTCGCGGCGCTGGCGGCTGCG
>JBMLRS010000753.1:0-2701 GCA_049240905.1 Elsteraceae bacterium | reverse complement strand
AGGATTCCGTGATCATCGGGCGTCGCTTGGCGCAGCGACAGGGGCTGAGCGTCGGCAATGACATCACCCTGATCAGCCCGCAGGGCAACGCCACGCCGTTCGGCACCGTGCCGCGCGTCAAGAGCTTCCGGGTCGCGGCGATCTTTGAAGTCGGCATGTTCGAGTATGATTCCAGCTACGTCTATATGCCGCTGGACACCGCGCAGAGCTTCTTTCGCACGGGCGCCGGCGTCACCGCCGTCGAAGTGCTGGTCGCCGATCCTCAGCGCGTCAGCCCGCTGGTGCGCAGCGCCTATGACGTGATTCCGCCGGGCGGGCGCGTGCTCGACTGGCAGCAGGCCAACGCCAGCTTCTTCAACGCGATCCAGGTGGAGCGGAACGTGATGTTCCTGATCCTGACCCTGATCATCCTGGTCGCCGCCTTCAACATCATCTCCTCGATGATCATGCTGGTGAAGGACAAGGGCCGGGAGGTTGCGGTGCTGCGCACGATGGGGGCCACGCGCGGCGCGATCATGCGCGTGTTCTTCATGGCCGGGGCCAGCATCGGCGTGGTCGGCTGCCTCGCAGGGTTGGCGCTCGGCGTCTCCTTCTCGCTGAACATCGAGACGATCCGCCAATGGCTCCAGGGCCTGACCGGGACGGAATTGTTCTCCGCCGAGATTTATTTCCTGTCGCGGCTGCCCGCCCGATTGGACTGGAACGAAGTGATCCAGGTCGTGGTGATGGCCCTTTCCCTCTCGATCCTGGCGACGCTCTATCCGTCCTGGCGCGCGGCCCGGCTCGATCCGGTCGAGGCGCTGCGCTATGAGTGAGGTCGCGCTGGCGCTGGAGGGCGTGCAGCGCCGTTACCAGACGCAAGGGGAGCCGCTGCAGGTGCTGCGCGGCGTCGATCTCGCCGTGCGTCGGGGCGAGATGGTGGCGCTGGTCGCCCCCTCCGGCGCGGGCAAATCCACCCTGCTGCATGTCGCGGGGCTGCTTGAGCAGCCGGATGGCGGCCGGGTCCGGCTGTTGGGCGAGGACGCCACAGGCCTGAGCGATTCCCGCAGAACCGCCTTGCGCAGCAAGTCGATCGGCTTCGTCTATCAGTTCCATCATCTGCTGCCGGATTTCTCCGCGCTGGAGAATGTCGTGCTGCCGCAGATGCTGGCCGGAGTCGGGCGGTCGGCCGCGGCGAAGCGGGCGAAATTCCTGCTGGAGCAAGTAGGTCTCGGCGGGCGGATCGCGCATCGCCCAGGCAAGCTTTCCGGCGGGGAGCAGCAGCGGGTGGCGATCGTGCGGGCGCTGGCGAACTCCCCCGGGGTCTTGCTGGCGGATGAACCGACCGGCAATCTGGACCCCACCACGGCGGATGGGGTGTTCGAGATGCTGAGGCGCATGGCGCGGGAGACCAATTCAGCGGCGCTGATCGCGACCCATAACCTGGATCTGGCCGCGCGCATGGACCGCACGGTCACCCTGCGCGACGGGAAACTGGTCGAGGCATGAGCGGCTTCATCCATCTCCGCGCCCATTCCGCCTATTCGCTGTCGGAAGGCGCGATCAAGATCAAGGATCTGGTCGGGCTGTGCGTGAAACACAACATGCCCGCCCTGGGTTTGTGCGACACGACCAACCTGTTCGGCGCGCTGGAGTTCTCGCTCGCCGCCGGCGACGCGGGCGTGCAGCCGATCCTGGGCGCGCTGATCCATCTGCGCCGCACCGAGCCCGCGCGGCCGGGCACAATCCAGAAGCCGGACCAGCTTCCGCTGCTGGTGCAGAACAAGACCGGCTACCGCAATCTGGTGAAGCTGGTCTCCAAACATTACCTGACCACTGACGGGACCGAAGCGCCGCAGATCAATCTGACCGACCTTGAAGGCCTCACCGACGGGCTTATCGCCATGACCGGCGGCCCGATGGGGCGAGTCGGGCGACAGCTCGCCGAAGGGCAGAACGCCGCCGCCGAGGAGACCTTGTCGGCGCTGGAGACCCTTTTTCCCGGTCGGCTCTATGTCGAGCTGATGCGCCACGGCCAGCCGGTCGAGGACAAGATCGAGCCGGCGCTGATCGATCTCGCCTACGCCCGCGACCTGCCGCTGGTGGCGACCAACGACGTGCTGTTCGCCGACGAAGGCATGTTCGAGGCGCATGACGTGCTGCTCTGCATCGCCGAGGGCGTGACCGTCGGCGTCGAGGAGCGCCGCCGCGTCACCCGCAACCATCGCTTCAAGACCGCCGCTGAGATGGAGGCGCTGTTCGCCGATCTGCCGGAGGCGATCGCCAACACGGTGACCATCGCGCGGCGCTGCAGCTTCCTGCTGACGGTCGTGAAACCGTCCTTGCCCGCCTTCCCGGTTCCGGAGGGCGAGACCGAGGCTGACGCGCTGAAATCGCAGTCCGAACAGGGGCTTGCGCTGCGGCTGTCTCAGATCAAGATCGCTGATGATCCTGAGAAAACAAAGGTCTATCACGATCGCTTGGCGTTCGAGTTGAGCGTGATCACGGAGATGGGCTTCTCCGGCTACTTCCTGATCGTGTCCGACTTCATCAAATGGGCGAAGGAGAACGGGGTGCCGGTGGGACCCGGCCGCGGCTCCGGCGCGGGCTCGCTGGTCGCCTGGTCGCTGCAGATCACGGACCTGGATCCTATCCATTTCGGACTGCTGTTCGAGCGCTTCCTGAACCCGGAGCGCGTGTCGATGCCCGACTTCGACATCGA
>JBMLRS010000752.1:0-8640 GCA_049240905.1 Elsteraceae bacterium | reverse complement strand
GTGTGACCGCCGCCTCGGCGCCGACGCTGGGGCGCGGCGACAGCGGCTCCGCCGTCCGGAGCCTGCAGCGGGATCTGCGCCGCTATGGCTGGCCCTGCCCCGAGACGGGGCGCTTCGACGCCGCGACGGAGAAGACCGTGATCGCTTTCCAGCGTCACTTCCGCCAAAGCCCCCTCGACGGGCGGTTTGACGGGCTTTGTCGCGCGCGGCTCGACTGGCTGCTCGCCGCCTGCTAAGCCCTGCGTCGAGTCAGATGGCTGGATGACCGCTGTCGACGGAGCGATCCGTCGGGGGAGGAAAGTCCGGGCTCCACGGAAAGACGGTGCCGGGTAACGCCCGGCGGGGGCGACCCCAGGGACAGCGCCACAGAAAGCAAACCGCCCGGACCCGTTTCGACGGCGCCGGGTAAGGGTGAAAGGGTGCGGTAAGAGCGCACCGCGGGGCCGGCGACGGTCACGGCACGGCAAACCCCACCGGGAGCAAGACCGAATAGGGGCGGCCTGTCTCAGCCCGATCGCAAGATCAGGCTGGAGACGAGCGGTTTCGCGCTGTCGCCCGGGTTGGTCGCGCGAGGCGGTCGGTGACGACCGTCCCAGAGGAATGGTCATCATCCGGCTCAGGCCGGACACAGAACCCGGCTTACAGGCCATCTGACTCACCCGCTCCGAACCGCGCCGATATCCGCCCCGCGAGGCCGGAATTTATTCATCCATTACTTCAATATACCCGCATAACATATTGATTCAGACTGAAGAGTTTGGCGCCTCCAAAATCAGTAGCCGATTGGGGTGAATGCCTGAACCCCAGGGGAAAAATTAGAACATTCAAAGAACTCATCAAGCATGACCAGCTGATTTCCAGGATCCGAGCTTGTGCTTTCCGTCACTAAGCCGGGTCTGTGCTGCGCCCCGGCGAAGACTCCACGGCAAACACTTCAAGTTCTTCACACATTTTCTTTAGATCCCGTTGACCCCCACAACGACACCATGATATCCCAGAAAAACCCATAAAGACCCATGCCAGCCCATCCGCGTCGGATTGGGGCCCATGGGGGACCAATCAGAAGGTCGAAAGGGAGAGGGAAGTCGGTCGGAAAATGGCGCTGTTCCTGTCCACGTTCGTGAACAAGGTCGACCGCAAGGGCCGTGTTTCGGTCCCGGCGTCCTTCCGCACGACCTTGGGACGGGCGAGCGCCGGGGGATCGCCCCTCGCCTTCGTGGCCTATCCTGGCTTCAGCCCGGACAAGGCGCCGGCCTTGATCGCCTCGCCTGTCGACCGGATGGAGAAATGGGCGGACGAACTTGAAACCGTCGCCTCCGACAGCCCCCGCGCGCTCGAGATCCAACTGATCTTCCAAGAGGTGCGGGAGTTCGCCGTCGACGGCGACGGCCGCACCGTGTTGCCGCCGGAGTGGCTTGAGCTGCTCGGCCTGAGCGAGGAATGCGCCTTCGTCGGCCAGGGCCGCGAGTTCCTGATCTGCCATCCCGACCTGCCGAAGCGCCGTTTGGCGCAGTTGCGCGCATGACGATCGCCTACGCCCATCACGGCGTGATGACGGCCGAGGTGGTGAACGGCCTCGCGCCGCGCGCCGACGGCGTCTATCTCGACGGCACTTTCGGTCGTGGCGGATGGACCCGCGCGATCCTGGCCGCCGCCCCTTGCGCCGTGATCGCGATCGACCGCGACGAAGAAGCCGCGACTGCGGCGGAAGCCTTGGCGGCCGAAAATCCTGGTCGATTGAGCTTCATCCGCGGCCGCTTCGGCGACATGGCGCGTCTTCTGGCGGAGCGCGGCGTCACGCAGCTCGCGGGGATCGCGCTGGATCTCGGCGTGTCGTCTCCTCAGATCGACAATCCCGCTCGCGGCTTCTCTTTCCGGTTCGACGGCCCGCTCGACATGCGCATGGGGCGCGACGGCCCGTCCGCGGCGGACCTCGTCGCGGAAATGGCGGAGGAGGAGCTTGCGAACCTGATCTATCGGTTGGGGGAGGAGCGGCTGTCGCGCCGGGTCGCGCATGCGATCGTGGTGAACCGCGCCGAAACGCCAATCGAGACGACCGGCCAACTCGCCGCGATCATCCGCCGCGTCGTCCCGAAGTCGGCCGATGGGGTCGATCCGGCGACCCGGACCTTCCAGGCCCTGCGCATCGCGGTGAACGACGAGTTGGGCGAGCTTGATCGCGGCCTCGCCGCAGCCGAGACGCTGTTGGCTCCAGGCGGGCGGCTCGCCATCGTCTCCTTCCACTCGCTGGAGGATCGACGCGTCAAGCAGTTCCTGGCGGAGCGCACCGCCGGCGGCGCGGGCGTTTCGCGTCATGCGCCGGCCGCCGCAAGGCGCGCGCCCAGCTTCCGCAGCCTCAGCAATAAGGCGTTGCGCGCCGGTCCGGCCGAGGTTTCAGCCAATCCCAGGGCCCGCACCGCGCGTCTGCGATTGGCTGAGCGCCTGCCCGCCCCGGAGCTTCGGGTCTGATGCCGCGGATCTTCCTCGTCTGGTTGATTTTGGCCTCCGGCATCGGCTGGGGCGTCTACCAGGTGAAATATGAAGTGCAACGGCTGGAGACCAAGCTGGTGCGCCTGAACCGGGGCATCGTCGCGGACCAAGAGATGATCCAGGTCTTGAGCGCCGAGTGGAGCTACCTCAACCAGCCGCAGAATCTGGAGGCGTTGAGCCGTCGATTTCTTGAGCTCGAGCCGATGACCGGCAAACAGTTCTCGACCATCGAGCAGATCCCGATGCGCGGCGCGGCGCCCGTTGCTGGGACGGCGAAGCCAGGCAAGCCCGGCCTCGCCGCGGTCCCCTCGCCCCCGCCTCCGGGGCTGGACGAAGACGATCCGACGACATCGATGCCGCTTGAGGAGCCGGTCATGCCAGTGGCGGCGACCCGCGCCACGCCGTCGCCGGTGGCCCGCACCGCCATCGGGGTCGGCGCGCCGACGCCCCCGGCGCCGCGCGGCGCGACGCCTCTCCCCCCGCCCCTGCCGCCGCGCGCGGCGCAGCCGCAGGGAGTTCCGCGATGACGGGGGAACCGCCTCTTCGGCCGCCCGAACCCGGCAATCAGGACCCCGTCAACTGGGTCGGCGACAGCGGCGCTGGCCCGTCCCAGCCGCGTCGGCGTTGGATGGTCTGGCTTGGGCTATCAAACGGCCGTGCGGATCCTGTGGAGACCGCGCACAACCGCTTGGTGCTGGGCGCGGGCTTGTTCGCATGCGGCTTCATCGCGATCGGTCTGCGGTTGCTGGACGTCACCCTGATCAACACGCCGGAGCCGCGCCTGACCGCCGCCCGCAAGACAATTCCGGTGGATCGCGGCGCCATCATCGACCGCAACGGCGTGCTGCTCGCGACCTCGCTGCCGACCATTTCGGCCTACGCCGATCCGCGCAAGGTTCCGAACCCGGTCGAGGCCGCGAAACGAATCGCTCAGGTGCTGCCGGACGTTAAGGAAGACGTGCTCCGCGCCCGGCTGACCGGCGACCGCACCTTCGTGTTCATCAAGCGCAATCTGACGCCGCGGCAGCAAGTCGAAATCAATCGGCTTGGCATCCCCGGCGTAGGCTTCCAGCGCGAAGACAAGCGCGTCTATCCCCAGGGCCCGCTGGTCAGCCACGTGCTGGGCTTCAGCGACATCGACAATCAAGGCATCTCCGGGGTCGAGAAGCACTTCAACGAGGCGCTCCGCGGCGGCGAGACGATCCAGCTCTCGCTTGATCTTCGGGTCCAGTCGATCCTGCGTCAGGAGTTGCAGGAGGCGCAGGCGAAGTTCCAGGCGATCGGCGCCGCCGGCATGGTGATGGACGCCCGGACCGGCGAGATCCTGGGGATGGTCTCCCTGCCCGACTTCGATCCAAACGAGCCGGGAGCGGCGCCCGAAGTGTCGCGCTTCAACCGCAACACGCTCGGCGTCTACGAGATGGGCTCCACCTTCAAGCTCTTGAACACGGCGATGGCGCTGGAGAACGGCACGGCCACGCTCACCTCTTCCTACGACGCCTCCAAGCCGATCCAGTTCGGCCGCTTCACCATCAACGACTACAAAGGCAAGAACCGCTGGCTGTCGGTGCCGGAAATCGTGATGTACTCCTCGAATCTGGGCTCCGCGCGCATGGCGCTGGAGGCGGGGATGGCGACGCAGCGCGCGTTTCTGGACCGCATGCGCATGCTGTCGCCGCCAAAGCTCGAGTTGCCCGAAGTCGGCAAGCCGATGGTTCCGCAACCTTGGCGCCAGATCAACACGATCACGATCGCCTTCGGGCATGGCATCGCGGTGACGCCGGTGCAGACCGTCGGCGCGATCGGCGCGCTGGTGAACGGCGGCGTGTATCTACCCCCTACCCTGATGCTGCGGAACCAAACCGAGGCGGCGGTTGGCGATCGGGTGATCAGCCCGAAGACCTCCGACTCGCTTCGCCGTCTGATGCGGTTGGTGGTGGAGCAAGGCAGCGGCAAGGCGGCCGCCACGCCCGGTTATGTCGTTGGCGGCAAGACCGGCACCGCGGAGAAGAGCGGTCGTGGCGGGTACAAAGAGAAGTCGCTGTTCACCAGCTTCCTGTCCGCCTTCCCGATGCATGACCCGCGCTATGTCGTGCTGGTGATGATGGACGAACCGAAGGCGACCAAGGAGACCTTCGGATACGCCACCGCCGGCTACACGGCGGCCCCCTCGGTCGGAAAGATTATCGGTCGCTTGGGTCCGCTGTTCGGCATTCCGCCGGTGGACGAAAGCTCGCCCGAAATCCGGCGCTTGATCGCCATCGACGTGCCGCATGGATCGCCCAACACGAACCGCACCGCCGTAGCCGCAGGAGGCCCTCGTGCGACTCAGTGAACTCGCGTCAGGGATCGCGACGGTCGCGTCCGACGTCAAGATCGCCGGTCTGGCCAGCGACAGCCGCGCAGTGCGACCCGGCTTCCTGTTCGCCGCTCTCCCCGGCGCCAAGACCGACGGACGCGCCTTCGTCGACGCCGCGGCGTCAGCCGGGGCGGTCGCCGTTCTTGGACCGGAGGGAACGACCGCCCCGCCGGGCGTCGCGCTGCTGACCGTCGCCGATCCACGCGCGGCCCTGGCCCATCTCGCCGCGCGCTTTCATGGCCCGGCGCCGGCGGTGATCGCCGCCGTGACCGGCACGAACGGCAAGACTTCGGTCGCCCATTTCACCCGCGCGCTCTGGACCGCGCTTGGCTGGCGCGCCGCTTCGATCGGCACGCTCGGGGTGGTCTCGCCCGACGCGCCCACCATCCCCACCCTCACGACGCCGGATCCGATCGCGTTGCATCAGTCGCTCGCCGATCTCGCGTCGCGCGGCGTCGGTCACGTCGCGATGGAGGCGTCGAGTCACGGGATCGATCAGCGGCGGCTCGACGGCGTCACGCTCGCAGCCGCCGCCTTCACCAACTTCAGCCACGAACATCTCGACTATCACGGCACCCTGGAGGCCTATTTCGCCGCCAAGGCCCGGCTGTTCGACAGCTTGCTGCCGACCGGCGGGGCCGCCGTGCTCAACGCCGACGCGGCGAACCTGGCCCCGATCGCGGAGATCGCCAAAGCGCGCGGCCATCGGCTGATTCGGTACGGCGCCGCGGAAGGGGCTGACCTTCGCTTGATCGCCCGCACGCCGCATCCGACCGGCCAGACCCTGACCATCAGCCTTTTCGGCAAATGCCGGCGGGTCGATCTGCCGTTGGTCGGCGCTTTCCAGGCCGACAACGCGCTGGCCGCGCTGGGTCTGGTCATCGGCGCAGGCGCCGACGAGGAGAAAGCTCTGCGCTGCCTCGCCAATCTGCCAGCGGCTCCCGGTCGGCTTCAGTGGGTCGCGAGCACGCCGTCGGGCGGCGCGGTTTATGTCGACTACGCCCACAAGGCCGAAGCTCTAGAGACGGTGCTGTCGACCCTGCGTCCCTTCACGGAAGGCCGGCTATGGGTCGTCTTCGGCTGCGGCGGCGATCGGGATCGCGCGAAGCGGCCGATGATGGGCGCGATCGCTTCGCGCCTGGCCGACCAGGTGATCGTGACCGACGACAATCCGCGCACGGAGGACCCTGCGGCGATCCGAGCGGCCGTGATGGCGGCCTGCGGCCCGAACGCCCGCGAGGTCGGCGATCGAGCCGCCGCGATCGCCGAGGCGGTGGCCGCGCTGGATGTCGGCGACGTGCTGGTGATCGCCGGCAAGGGTCACGAGCAGGGGCAGATCATCGGGTCCGTCACCCGGCCGTTCGACGACGCCACCCAGGCGCGCGCCGCCGTCTCCGCTCTCGAAGGATGCGCCGCGTGAGCGCCCTCTGGACCGCGTCGGAAGCCGCCGCCGCGCTCGACCTCGCGCCCTCGGGCGACTGGACCGCGCGCAACGTCTCGATCGACAGTCGGGCGGTCGAGCCGGGCGACCTGTTCGTCGCCATCCAGGGCGAGCAATTCGACGGGCATGACTTCGTCGACGCCGCCTTCGCCAAGGGCGCGGTGGCGGCGATCACCAATCGCCGCATCTCGGACCGCCCGCAATTGATCGTCGCCGACACTCTCGCCGGGCTCGCTCGGCTGGGCGAGGCGGCCCGGGCGCGAAGCGCGGCCAAGGTGGCGGCCGTCACCGGCAGCGTCGGCAAGACCGGCACGAAGGAGATGCTGGCGCTCGCCCTGCGCGACCAAGGCGTGACGCACGCCAATGTCGGCAATCTGAACAACCACATCGGCGCGCCGCTCAGCCTCGCCCGTCTGCCGCGGGAGGCCGCCTACGCGGTGTTCGAGCTGGGCATGAACCATCCTGGCGAGATCGCGCCTCTGTCGCGCATGGTCCGCCCCTCCGTCGCGATCATCACCAATGTCGAGCCGGTCCACTTGGAGTTCTTCGAGAACGAAGAGGGGATCGCCGACGAGAAGGCGCAAATCTTCGCCGGTCTCCCCGTCGGCGGGATCGCGGTGCTGAATCGCGACAATCACCATTTCAAGCGACTGAAGCGCCACGCCGACTCTCTGGACCTGAAGGTCGTCACCTTCGGAGCCGGCGACCTCGTTGATTTCCGACTGCTGGAGAGTCAGGACGAGTTGGACGGCGTCACCGTCCGGGCGTCGATCAATCGTCAAGTCCTCAGCTACCGGATCGGCTGCCCTGGGCGCCACTGGGCGTTCAACTCGCTGGCCGTTCTGGCGGCGATCGACGCATTGGGCGGCGACGTCGGCAAGGCGGCGGCGTCGCTCGCCGGAATGACCGCGCCGAAGGGGCGCGGCGCGACCAAGATGATCGAACTGTCCGGCGGCGGCATCGCCACCCTGATCGACGAGAGCTACAACGCCAGCCCGGCGGCCGTGCGCGCCGCCATCGCCGTGCTCGCGCGGCGAACGCCGGTAGCCACCGGCCGACGCATCTTCGTGCTCGGCGACATGCTGGAGTTGGGGTCGAACGCCGCCGCGCTGCACGCGGACCTGGCGGAGGACTTCACCACTCTCGGCATCGACCGCGTCCATACCGTCGGCCCCTTGAGCCACGGCCTGCACAAGGCCCTGCCGGAAACGACGCGGGGACTGCACGCAGCGAAATCCTCGGAGATCGTCGACGCGCTGAAGGCGGATTTGCGCCCGGGCGACGTGATCACCATCAAAGGCTCGCTCGGGACCAAAATGGGCGTGATCGTGACGGCGCTGACGGCGGGAGTCTCCTGATGCTTTACCTCCTGCTCGTTCCGCTGATCGAAGAATTCGGACCGCTGAACCTGTTCCGGTACCTGACTTTCCGCACGGGCGGAGCGGTGCTGACGGCGTTGTTCGTCGCGTTTTTCGTCGGTCCGGGCTTGATCCGCTGGCTGCGCACCCATCAGTCGCAAGGACAGCCGATCCGCGAGGACGGGCCTGAGAGCCATCTTCTGACGAAAAAGGGCACGCCCACCATGGGCGGCTTCTTGATTTTGATCGCGGTTTGCATCTCGACGATCCTGTGGGCGGACATCACCTCCGGCTATCTTTGGGCGGTGATGCTGGTGACCCTGGGCTTCGGCGCGATCGGGTTCACCGACGACTTCCTGAAGGTCACGAAGCGGAACTCCAAGGGCCTTAACGGCCGCATGAAGCTGATGCTGCAATTCGCCATCGCGCTGATCGCGGTGCTTTGGATCAAGTCGCTGACCCGCGACCCGCTCTCGACAAGCCTCGCCGTGCCCTTCTTGAAGACCCTGCTGATCGATCTCGGCGTCTTCTTTGTTCCCTTCGCGATCTTCGTGATCATCGGCGCCAGCAACGCCGTCAATCTGACCGACGGGCTGGACGGGCTGGCGATCGTGCCGGTGATGATCGCAGCGGCCTGCTTCGCGCTGATCACCTATCTCGCCGGCAATTTCGTGTTCGCCACCTATCTGCAGATCCACCATGTCCCCGGCGCGGGCGAGATCTCGGTGTTCTGCGGCGCGTTGTGCGGGGCCGGGCTCGGCTTCCTGTGGTTCAACGCCCCACCGGCGCGCGTGTTCATGGGCGACACCGGCAGCCTCGCGCTCGGCGGGGCCCTCGGCGCCATGGCGGTCGTGGTCAAGCATGAGTTGGTGTTGGCGATCATCGGCGGCCTCTTCGTCCTCGAGACCGTTTCCGTGATCGTCCAGGTCGCCTCCTTCAAGCTGACCGGCAAGCGCGTGTTCCGCATGGCCCCGCTGCACCATCACTTCGAG
>JBMLRS010000751.1:0-3935 GCA_049240905.1 Elsteraceae bacterium | reverse complement strand
ACTTTGTTTGACGTCGCGCCGGACGCGGAGATCGCGATCGAGCTCGACCCGACGACGCTGTCCCCGACTTCTCTGGGTTTCCTGAAGGAGATGGGGGTTAATCGGGTCAGCCTCGGCGTGCAGGATCTGGATCCCGCGGTGCAGAACGCGATCGGTCGCCGCCAGAGCTATGAACAGACCGAGGCGATCGCGCTGGCGTTGCGCGAGCTGGGCGTCGCCTCGCTGAACCTCGATCTGATCTACGGCCTGCCGCTCCAGACGACCGAGAGCGTGGCGCGCACGGCCAGGCGCAGCCTCGATCTGGGCGCGGACCGGGTGGCCGTCTTCGGCTACGCCCATGTGCCCTGGATGAAGCGGCACCAGGCGCTGATCCCGCCGGAAACGCTTCCCGATTCCGAGGCGCGCTTCGCCCAGTCGCAGACCATCGCCGACATTCTCGAGCAGGAGGGTGATTATCGCCCGATCGGCCTCGATCACTACGCCCGAGTGGACGACGCGATGGCGCAGGCGGCTGCGGCCCAACGGCTGTCGCGCGGCTTCCAGGGCTACACCACCGACGGCGCGCCCTCGCTGATCGGCGTCGGCGCCAGCGCGATCGGCTGTCTGCCGCAGGGTTACGTGCAGAACGCGCCGGCCGCGCCGGTCTACGCGGCGGCGATTGAAAGAGGTCATTTCGCCACGGTCAGGGGCTTCGCCCTCTCGCCGGAAGACCGCCTGCGCCGGGACGTGATCGAACGAGTGATGTGCGACCTTGAGGTCGATCTGGCCGACGTCGCCGCCGCTCATCAGGCGGACCCTTCCCCCTTGTTGGGCGCGGCCCAGGATCTCGATCGTTTCCAGGCGGACGGTCTGGTCGATTGGGATGGGCGACGGCTCGCGGTGACGCCGCGCGGCCGCCCCTTCCTGCGCAACGTCGCCGCCCTGTTCGACGCCTATCTGAAGCGCGGCGACGGCCCGCCGCGCCACGCCCGCGCGATCTGACCGGTCGACGACCCCTGGCTCACGGAGAGTGGAGATGCTCCAGACTTGGCCCACCTATGAAGAGACCCGCTTCCGGCGCAGCGTGCGCCATCAGGCGACCGCCAAGATCGGCCCCAGCGCCGTCCTGCAGTTGGCCTCGGCGATGCGCAATCTTGGCCTCAACTTCCTGATCCCGCCGATCTTCGCCGACGCCGGGATCGCGAACTGGCTTGTCGCGCCGCCGTCGGATGACATCGAAGCGCAGCGCGCGACCCGCGCGCATCATGCGCTGCGGGCCAATCTGCCGCCGGCCGTCGCAGCGTTCGTCCTGGCCGAAGCCGGTCGCCTGACGGCGGACGAACTGCTCGCCCACCATGTTCCGAAGGCCGTCCAGGCGGCGTTGCGTCACTTACCGGCCGCCCTGGCCGCGCGCCTCCTGGCCGAAGCGATCAAACTGCATGGCTGGGCCTTCGCCGGGGCCGGCCGTGTGCGGGTATCCGGTTGGCGCTATCTGATGATAGAGATCGAAGGCAATCCGCTCTGCGCCGGAGAAAACGCCGACCACCCGGTGTGCGCCTGGCACGCCGCGATGTTCGAACGGTTGTTCGACGCCGTCGCCCCCGGTCAGCTCCGCGTGGTCGAAGTCGGCTGCGAAGCCCGAGGCGACAGCGCCTGCCGCTTCATCGTGGAGCCGGCGCCCTCGGTCAGGCCGCTTTGATGTCGTTCAGGAACGCGCCAACGTCCTGACGAAGCGCGGTCAGATCGCTAGAGAGGCTGTCGGAGGCGCTCAGCAACTCGGCTGCGGCGGTCCCGGTTGAATCGGCCGCGCCCGAGACATCGACGATCGTGGTCGCCACTTCAGACGCGCCGACCGCCGCTTCCTGGACGTTGCTGGCGATCTCGCGCGTCGCGTCCCCCTGCTCCCGGATGGACTGCACGACCCGCGCCGTCAGATCGCTGATGCGACCGACCGTATCGGCCACAACCGTGATAACCTCCACCGTTCGGCCGGTTTCGCCTTGAATGGCGGCGACCTGGGCCTGAATTTCTTCGGTCGCGCGCGCGGTCTGCATCGCCAGATTCTTCACTTCGGTCGCGACCACGGCGAAGCCTCGCCCTGCTTCGCCGGCGCGCGCGGCCTCGATGGTCGCGTTCAGCGCCAGCAGATTGGTCTGGGTCGCGATGCTCTGGATCAGCCCCACCACCTCTCCGATCCGGTTGGCGGCGACCGCCAACCCGCCGATCGCGTTGCGGGCGGCGTCCGAACGCTCGACCGCTTCAGAGGCAAGCCCCGCCGTCGTCGTCACTTCCGCGTCGATCGATCCGATCGAGGCGGAGAGGCGGCTTGCGGCGGAGGCGACGGAACGAACGTTCGCGGTCATCTGCTCCGAGGTGGCCGCAATCGCTTCAGTGCGCTGCGACGTGCTGTCCGCCGTCTCGTTCAGCAGCTTGGCCTGATCGCGCATCCCAACCGCAGCGTCGCTGAGGGTCGAAACCCATCGGTCCACGGTTCCTGCGAATCCTTGAGTGGCGCGCTCCATCATGTCGCGTCGCACGTCCCGGGCGGCTTGCTCGCGGCGGCGCTCTTCCTGAATCCTCTCGGTTTCGATCGCGTTGACCTGGAACACCTGGATCGCCGCCGCCATCGCGCCGATCTCATCAACGCGTTCGGTGTAGGGCACGACGCCCCCCAGTTCTCCAGCGGCCAGCGCGGACATTGCGCGCTGCATCACGATCAGCGGACGCGCCACCTTCAGCACCAGAAAGAACGATACCCACGCCAAGACCGCGAGGCTCGCCAAGGCGAGGACCAGAGCGACGACGCGCAGGCTTTCCGTCTCGGACACCTGAGCGCGGGACTTCGTCTGAATGTCCGTGTCCAGAAGCGTCGCGATGTCACGCAGGCTACGCTTCAATGGAACAATTGATTCCAGGATCGTGTCGTACACCGCCGGCACGCGCCGGTTGGTTCTCAGGGCCTCGATCAGTCTGGGTTGGATCTCGATCAGCGACGCGATCGCCTTGCGCGCTCGCTCCGCCGTCTCAACCGGCAAGCCGTCCCCCAGAACGCCCTCGATGGTTTTCCATTGCCGGCCAATCTCGGCCGGCAAGGGCGACACCCGGTCGATCTGGCCAGGGCCGGAGTAGATGTCGGCCATCACCCCCAGAATGCGGGCGTTCATCTCGTCCAGCGCATATTCTGACGCCTGGATCGCTTGGCGCGCCGGCAAATCCCTGTCGGACAGCGACGTGGCGAAGCCGCCGGCGCCGCTGATCGCCACCATCAGCAGATAAAGAATCCCGAGCATCGCGCAGCCGATCACCGAGATGGCGAGCGGCAACCTGACGCCCATCTTCTTCAGCGGATGAGCCGAACGCACGACGCCGGTTCCGGGGTGATCGACCGCGGTCACCGTCACTTGGAGATCGGAAGGCCGGCGGCTTCCCAGGCGCGAAACCCGGTCCGCAGCCACAAGACCTCCGTATAACCGGCCTTCACCGCCGCCTCCACCGCATAGACCGCCGACCAGCCGTCGACCCCATGCCCATAGATCAGGATCGGGGTCGTTTTCGAAGCGGGGAACGCCTCCACCTCCACCTGCTTGGCCTTCGCGTCGATGAACTGAACGATCGACTTCGCGTTCGGAAGATGACCTTCAAGGAAAGTCGCCTTGCGCCGAACATCTAGCGGAACAATGGATCGATCGATTGCAGCCTTCGCCTCAGCGACGGTAATTACTTTCGCTCCTGCAATCTCAGGGGGAGAATCTTGGGCCGAAATTTGGCTTGAAACGACGCTGAACAGCAGCGCGACAAATAACAATGTAATTTTATTCACGCTGAAATCTCCCTTAATTTACATTAAGATTTGTTATTTTGAATCTTATCAATATAAAGTGATTATTTCGAGAATCATTCTTGACTTATACTCAAGTATTAACTCTTATGTATTTTGACCTAATGGACTCTCTAGC
>JBMLRS010000750.1:0-8920 GCA_049240905.1 Elsteraceae bacterium | reverse complement strand
ATGTCGCCGTAGAGCGTCGCGTAGCCGACCGACAGCTCGGACTTATTGCCAGTGGACAGCACCATGTGGCCGAACTTGTTGGACAGCGCCATGAGGGTGACGCCGCGCGCCCGCGACTGGATGTTCTCCTCCGTCACGCCCGGCTCGGATCCGGCGAACAGCGGCGCGAGCATGGTCTGGAACGCGGCCATCGCCGGCTCGATCGACACTGTGTCGAGCTGGATCTCCAGCAGCTCCGCCACCTTCGCCGCGTCCTCCAGGCTCTCGTTCGATGTGTAAGGCGAGGGCATCATCACCGCCCGCACTTTCTCCGAGCCCAGCGCGTCGACCGCGATCGCCGCCGCCAAAGCGGAATCGATGCCGCCGGACAGGCCCAGGATCACGCCCGGGAAGCCGTTCTTGCCGACATAATCCTGAAGCCCGGTGACCAGCGCCTGATAAATCGCGCGCAAACCGTCCGCCTGCGGGGCGATGACGCCTTCCACGCAGGTCAGGCCGCCCTTGGCGTCGCGCGCCCATTCCGTCACTTGCAGGTCCGGATGCCAGGAGGCCAACCGCGCCTTCATCACGCGATCGGCGTTCAGCACGAAGCTGGCCCCGTCAAACACCAGTTCATCCTGGCCGCCGAACTGGTTCACGTAAATCAGCGGCAGGCCGGTCTCCACCACGCGCGCCACCGCCTGCTCCATCCGCGCCTGGCTGTTCCGCGGATCCCAGGGCGAGCCGTTGATCACCACCAGAACCTCGGCCCCGGATTCCTGAAGACATTCGGCGACGTCGCCGCTCCACATGTCCTCGCAGATCATCACCCCAAGCCGCGCGCCGCGGAACGGAATCGGGCCGGGCATAGGGCCGGCGGCGAACACGCGCTTCTCATCGAACACGCCGTAATTCGGCAGATCATGCTTCAGGCGCACCGCTTGCCGTTGGCCGGCGTCCAGCAGGATCGCCGCGTTGTGCAGTTTGCCGTCGATCCGGAGCGGGGCCCCCACCAGCAGGGCAGGGCCGCCGTCCGCCGTGTCGGCGGCGAGATCGGCCAGCGCGGACTCCACCGCGTCCAGCATCAGCGGTTTCAGCACCAGATCCTCAGGCGGGTAGCCGCAGAGCACCAGCTCGGAGAACACCACCAGATCGGCCCCTCGCTCCGCCGCCCGTTCACGCGCGGCGCGGATCAGCGCCAGATTGCCGGAGATCGCGCCCACGGTAGGGTTTGTTTGAGCCAGCGCGATGCGCATGTCAGCCGTCCTCCAGATGCAACAACAAGGTGGCCGCGAGCAGGGTGCTGACCCCCGCCGGCGCCCAGGCCGCCAAGGTCGCCGGCAAACGCGCCGAAAGCCCCATGGCCAGAAGCAAATCAGAACTTACGTAAAGGATAAAGCCGGTCATCACCCCGAGGCCGATCATCGCGCCCACCCCGCCCCGCCGCGCCGGCCGCAGCGAGAAGGTGGCGGCGATCGTCACCATCGCCGCCAGCAGCAAGGGGCCCGCCAGCAGCGATTGCAGATAGAGCCGATGGCGCAGGGCGGAGAAACCGGCTTTCTCCAGAATGTCGATATAGGAGGGCAAGGCCCAGAAAGACATGGTTTCCGGCCGGGCGAAGCTTTCCTGGATCTTCTGGAAGGTGAAATCGGTGGGCAGAGTCCAAACCCCAACCGTCTTGGCCGGTTGGCCGACCGCGGTCCAGCTCGCCTGCTCCAGCCGCCACTGGCCGGGCTCGAGCCGCCCGGTCGGCGCGTCGATCCTGCCGGCGAAGGGGCCGTCCGGCTTGTAGGTCAGGATGATCACCCGATCGATCTGCGTGAGATCCGGGTTGATTCGCGCGGCGTGAATGATGGCGTGGCCGCCGTCGGCCGTGGCCTGACGCAGCCACAGGCCAGTGGCCCCGATCGACAATTGTGTGCTGGCGTTGCCGCGGATCACCTTGTTCTCCAGCAGCAGGAAACGATTCATGGTCGCCGCGGCCACGGGATTGAACAGCGTCACCTTGAACACGCCGATCGCGATCGCGACCAGCACCGCCGGCCCCATGAACTGCCAGACGCTGACGCCGACCGAGCGCGCCACCACCAGCTCCTGGCTGCGGGTCAGGCGCCAGAACGCCATGATGCCGGCGAACAGCACCGCGAAGGCCAAAAGCTCCTGCACCGTGTGCGGCAGCTTCAACAGCGCCATCTCCAGCACCTGATCGAATCCGACCTGGGGCCGCGCGGCGGTGCGGCGCAGCAGCTCCAACAGGTCGGCGATGAAGACGATCGACGCGAGCAGTCCCAGAAAGCTGGCGAACCAGACGAAGAAATGCCGAGCGATGTACCGCGAGAGCGTGTTGAGCGGCCAAGTCACGGCCTGATGCATCCCCTGAGCAATCTATGATACGTGGCATACACGAGGCGGTCGCGAAATGTCCCGGTCAATCTGGATCCTTAACCCAATCCCGGCGCCGGAAGAAAGCTGACCGCCCATTCGGCCGCTGGGGAGGGAGCGCGAGCGCTGATGAGAACTTGGCCTGATCGCCGTTTGCTGGATCTTTTCGGGGTGGATCACCCGATCCTGCTGGGCCCCTTGGCGGGATGCGGCACGCCGGCCCTGGCGATCGCGGTCAGCGACGCGGGCGGGCTGGGATCGCTGCCCTGCGCCATGCTGAGCCTGGATCAGGCGCGCGCCGGATTGGAGACGATCCGCGCCGCGACCAACCGACCGATCAATTTGAACTTCTTCGCCCATCAGCCGCCGAAGCCGGATCCGGCGCGGATGATGGCCTGGCGCGCGCGGCTGGCCCCCTACGCGGTGGAGCGCGGGATCGACCCCGAATCGCCGATCCCCGCCTCCGGACGGAACCCGTTCGACGCGGCCTATTGCGACCTGGTGGAGGAGTTCCGTCCCGCCGTCGTCAGCTTCCATTTCGGCCTGCCGGAGCAAGGCTTGCTGGACCGGGTGCGGGCGACCGGCGCCAAAGTGATCGGGTGCGCCACGACGGTCGCCGAGGCGAGGTGGCTGGAGCGGCGCGGGGTAGACGCGATCATCGCGATGGGGCTGGAGGCCGGCGGCCATCGCGGCATGTTTCTGTCCGACGACCTCTCGACCCAGGTGGGGACATTCGCCTTGGTTCCGCAAATGGTCGACGCCGTTTCCGTCCCCGTGATCGCCGCCGGCGCGGTCTCCGACGCGCGCGGAATTGTCGCGGCGCAGGCGCTGGGCGCCGCCGGAGACCAGATGGGATCGGCCTATCTGCTCTGCCCGGAGGCTTCGACCGCGCCGCTGCACCGTAAGGCGCTGGAGGACGCGGCCGACGACAACACCGCCGTCACCAATCTGTTCACCGGGCGGCCGGCGCGCGGCCTGATGAACCGCGTGATGCGGGAGCTTGGCCCGATGTCGTCCCTGGCTCCGGCCTTCCCGCTGGCGGGCGGCGCGCTGGCCCCGCTGCGCGCCAAGGCGGAGGCCGAGGGGTCCGCTGACTTCACGAATCTCTGGGCAGGTCAGGCCGCGCGTTACGCCCAGGCGATTCCCGCCGGGGAATTGACCATGAGGCTGGCCGAACAGGCGCTGTCGAAGCTCGCGTCTTTAGGCTAGAACCCGACCATGACTTCGCACCCCTCCGCTCTGTCGCTCGCCGACGGAAAGATGCTGTACCGCCGCGACGGCGCGGTCGGCTGGCTCACCGTGAACAATCCCGAACGGCACAACGCCTGCAGCCTCGACATGTGGGAAGCGATCCTCGAGATCCTTAAGGCGGCCGAGGCCGATGCCGCCTTGCGCGTGCTGGTGCTGACCGGCGCCGGCGGGCGCGCTTTCGTCTCCGGCGCGGACATCTCGAAATTCGAGGAGGAGCGAGCGCAGCGCGACGCGATCGGCCGATATGATCGCACGACCGAAGAGGTGTTCGAAGCCCTGCATCTGTTCCCGAAGCCGACGGTCGCCATGATCCGCGGCTGGTGCATCGGCGGCGGCATGGGCATCGCCGTCTCCTGCGACCTGCGTCTTTGCACCCATGGTTCGCGCTTCGGCGTGCCGGCCTCAAAGCTGGGGCTGGGCTACGGCGCGGACGGCGTGCGCCGGCTGGTGGACGTGGTCGGGCCGAGCTTCGCCAAGGAGATCTTCTACACCGCCCGCCATTATGACGCCGGCGAGGCGAAGGAGATGGGGCTGGTCAACCGCGTGGTCTCGGACGAGGAGATCGAGGCGTTGACCCAGGAATACGCCCAGACCATCGCCCGCAACGCGCCGATGACCATCCGCGCGGTCAAGGCGACGATCACCGAACTGTCGAAGGATCCCGACGCGCGCGAGATGAGCGAGGTCAACCGCCTCGTCGTCGCCTGCATGGACAGCGCGGATTATGTGGAGGGGCGGCGCGCCTTCATGGAAAAGCGCGCCCCCGTCTTCAAGGACGAATAGGACTTTCGCCTATTTGACGTCGGCCTGAACGCGCATGGTGATGATCTTGTCGGGATCCATCACCGCGCCGCCGCTGCCGCTGCCCTTCTTGATCCGATCCACGAACTCCATGCCGGAGACGACGTTGCCCCACACCGTGTATTGACGGTCAAGGCTCGGATACCGCGTGAACATGATGAAGAACTGGCTGTCGCCGCTGTTCGGGTCGCTGGTGCGCGCCATCGAAACGATCCCGCGAACATGCGGCTCAGCCGAGAATTCCGCGTTCAGCTTCTTGCCGCTGCCGCCGGTGCCGTTGCCAAACTGGCCGTCGCCGGTCTGCGCCATGAAGCCGTCAATCACCCGGTGGAACGGCACGCCGTCATAATATTTCTGACGGGTCAGCTCCTTGATCCGGGCGACATGGTTCGGCGCCAGGTCCGGACGCATGCGGATCACCACGTCGCCGTAGCGGGTGGTCAGGACCAGCGTGTTTTCCGGATCGGGCGGCGGGATCGGCGTCTGCGCCGAAACGTCCTGCGCGGCGGAGGCGAAGCCCAACGCGATGAGGGAGGCGGCGAGCAGCCGGCGGATGCGAGTGAACATGGAAATCCTCTTTTGGCGGCGTCTTGCTAACCAGCGTCGGCGGCGACGCTGAGCTTGATGATCTTATCTGGGTTCTGAACCGCCCCGCTGCCAGGAGCCCCCTTCTTGATCGCGTCGACATGCTCCATGCCGTCCACGACCTTGCCCCAGACCGTGTATTGATTGTCCAGGAAGGAGGCGTCGCCGAAACAGATGAACCACTGGCTGTCGGCCGAATCCGGATTCGGCGTGCGCGCCATGGAGCAGACGCCCCGGGTGTGCGGCGCGTCGGTGAACTCCTGCTTCAGCTTCAGGCCGCTGCCGCTGGTGCCGTTGCCCTGGGGGCAGCCAGTCTGGGCCATGAAGCCCTCGATCACGCGATGGAACACGATTCCATCATAGAAGCCCTGACGCGCCAGCTCCTTGATGCGCGCGACATGGACGGGCGCCAGATCCGGGCGCATGTCGATCGTCACGCGGCCATCCTTCAGATCGAGATAGAGGCGATTCTCCAGATCGACGGCCGGCTTCTTCGGCGCGGCGGCCTTCTTGGGCGCGGCGGCTTTCTTTGGGGCGGACTTCTTTTCGGTCTTCTCGGCCTTCTCGGCCTTGGGCGGCTTTGGGCTTGCGTCTTTCTTGACAGGCGGCATCTTGCACTCTCTCCGGGGTTCTCCCCGCGCTGGGTTGGTCGGGACCATCTTTGCGGGGGACCCTGCCGGGAAGCCCGGCCAATGGTCAAGCAAAACGGCCGACCAATTTCGTGATTCAGGAGCCTAGATGTCCGCATCCCTCACTCTGACCCCGCCGACGCGCCCCTT
Organism: Elsteraceae bacterium; assembly: GCA_049240905.1. Classification (GTDB taxonomy): domain Bacteria; phylum Pseudomonadota; class Alphaproteobacteria; order Elsterales; family Elsteraceae; genus JBMLRS01. The sequence goes on along the minus strand of JBMLRS010000750.1, from coordinate 3,143 downwards.
GCGCGGCCGCGTCGCGCCGCCCGGATCGAAATCGATCACCAATCGGGCGCTGCTGTTGGCCGGTCTGGCGCGCGGGGAAAGCCGTCTGACCGGCGCGCTGAAGAGCGACGACACCGCCTATATGGCGCAGGCCCTGCGCGACCTCGGCGTCGCGGTGGAGGAGCCGGACGCAACCTCCTTCACCGTCGTCGGAGACGGGCGGCTGCGCGCGCCGAAAGCCGCGCTGTTCCTGGGCAACGCCGGCACCGCGACCCGCTTCCTGACCGCCGCCTGCGCCATTGTGGACGGGCCTGTGACGATCGACGGCGACGCCCATATGCGCAAACGCCCGATCGCGCCGCTGGTCGACGCGCTGCGCGGCCTGGGCGTGGCCATCGAGGCGCCGAGCGGCTGCCCGCCGGTGACCCTGACCGGCCAGGGCGGTTTTCCCGGCGGTAAGGTGACGGTCGACGCCGGCCTTTCCAGCCAATATGTCTCAGCCCTGCTGATGATGGGGGCCTGCGGGCGCGGGCCGGTGGAGGTGGCGCTGAGCGGGGCCGACATCGGGGCCAAAGGCTATGTCGACCTCACCCTCGCCGCCATGGCCGCCTTCGGCGCGCAGGTTTCCGCCAGCGGCGCAGGATCCTGGACCGTGCAGCCCACCGGCTACGCCGCGCGCGATTTTCTGATCGAGCCTGACGCCTCGGCCGCGACATATCTCTGGGCGGCGGAGGTTCTGACCTCAGGCGCGATCGATCTGGGCGTGGCGCCGGACGCCTTCACCCAGCCGGACGCCCAGGCCCAGGCGCTGATCGCCCAGTTCCCGACCATGCCCGCCGTGATCGAAGGCTCGCAGATGCAGGACGCCGTGCCGACCCTTGCCGTGCTCGCCGCCTTCAACAACACTCCGGTCCGCTTCACCGGGATCGCCAATCTGCGGGTGAAGGAATGCGACCGGATCCGCGCGCTCTCCAACGAGCTGTCGCGCATTCGCCCCGGCCTCGCCTGGGAGGAAGGGGATGATCTGCTTGTTGCGTCCGACCCCGGCCTCGCCGGCCAGACCCTGCCGACCCGGATCGAGACCTACGCCGACCATCGCATCGCCATGAGCTTCGCCTTGGCCGGCCTGCGCATCCACGGGATCACCATCCTGGATCCCGGCTGCGTGGCGAAGACCTATCCAGGGTACTGGGACGCGCTGGCCAGCCTGGGCGTGGAGATGACGCGCTCGCGCTGACCCCGCTGGTCCGGACCCACGGCGATGTGGGGCTAGCCTAGCGCCGCGCTGCGCCCCATGCTGGTGGGCGGGGGAAAGCCATGTTGAATCTGGTTCAGTTCCTGCTGTGCTTCATCGCGGTGTTCTGCCTGGTCTTCGGCGTGCTGACGATCACCTATCTGCGGTTCTTCTGAACGGCTCAGCCGACCTCCAGGAACGCGAACCAGACCGCGCCGACCAGCAGGGCGAAGGCGACGATGTGGTTCCAGCGGAAGCTTTCGCCGAGATAGAACACGGCGAAGCCCGCGAACACGATCAGGGTGATCACTTCCTGGATCACCTTCAGCTGCGTGCCGCTGAAATGGACGTAGCCCAGCCGGTTGGCCGGCACCATCAGGCAATACTCGAAGAACGCGATGCCCCAGCTGGCCAGCACCGCCTGCCACAGCGGGATCTCCCGGAACTTCAGATGGCCGTACCAGGCGAAGGTCATGAAGACGTTGGAGGCGAACAGCAGCAGAATGGTCGACATCGGTTGATCCTGAGAGGGGCGCGCGCGGCGCATGGCGGGTAAGCGCCAGACGCGGCTCGACTTTATCCCGCGCAGCGCCGAGAATTTCCATTGAGCATCCCCCAAAGCCTGATGAGCGCCTGATGACGATCGCCGCCGACGCCACCGCCTTGCACGCACGACAGGACATGCGCGTGATCGCCGCCGTCAGCGCCGCGCATTTCTTCAGTCACTTCTTTCAGCTGGCGATGGCCCCGATGTTCCCGCTGATCAAGGACTCGCTCGGCGTGGGCTACACGGAGCTGGGCTTCGTGATGACCCTGTTCTACGCGACCTCCGGCCTGTCGCAGGCCTTCATCGGCATCTGGGTCGACCGCTACGGCGCCCGACCGGTGCTGCTGGGAGGCCTGACCTTGCTGGCGCTGGCGGTCCTGGCGGCGGGGTTCGCCCCCAGCTATTGGTGGCTGGTGGCGCTGGCCCCGATCGGCGGGCTGGGCAACAGCGTGTTCCACCCAGCCGACCTCGCGATTCTTTCCTCCAAGGTCAGCAAGCCGCGCCTGGGTCGGGCCTACGGCGCCCATCAGTTCATGGGCACGATCGGCTACGCGGCGGCTCCGATCATCATGGGCACGGCCGGATTGCTGATGGGCTGGCAGGCGGCCTTGATCGCGGCCGGCGTGATCGGGTTGATCGCGGCGGCCGTCCTCTACGCGATGGGCGACCTGCTTTCGGTGCCCGGCCGCCCGCGCGCGCTGGAGGAAGCGGAGGATCGCTCGATGCGCTACGCGGCTCTTGTCCGCTCCCCCGCCATGCTGATGGGTTTCGCCTTCTTCGCGCTGGCGGCGATGTCCGGCATCGGGATCTCCAGCTTCTCGGTCACGGGGATGCATGACCTGTTCGACGTCGAGGTCTCCTCCGCCGCCCAGCTGCTCACCGCCTATCTCTGCGCCAGCGCGGCCGGGATCCTGATGGGCGGCTGGCTGGCCGACCGCACCCACCGCCATGACCGCGTCGCGGTGCTCGGCATCCTGCTGTCGGGCTTCTGCTTCCTGGCGATCGCCTTCGTGCCCATGGCCTTCTCGATGGTCGGCGTGCTGTTCCTGATCGCAGGCGTGTCGGTCGGCGCGATTTCGCCCTCGCGCGACATGCTGATCCGCGCCGCAAGCCCGGAAGGCGCGCGCGGCAAAGTGTTCGGTCTGGTCTATTCCGGTCTCGACGCCGGCTCCTCGGTCGCGCCCACCTTGTTCGGCTACCTGATCGACCGCCAGATGCCGAACCTGATGTTCGCCCTGGTCGCCGCGCTGCTGTTCCTCTCGATCGCGACCGTGCTGACGGTGAAGAAGGCGGGCGCGGGGGGGGCCCAAACCCCCGCCCCCGGGGGGGGGCCCAACCCCCCCCCCCGAGGCAAAAGCGGGGGGCGGCCCCCCGCCTCAGCCC
>JBMLRS010000749.1:0-2454 GCA_049240905.1 Elsteraceae bacterium | reverse complement strand
TGATGAGCCGGCTGGACGCCGCGGTCGCGGAGACCGGGCTGTTCGAGCCAGCGGCGTACGCGCCGCTGCGCCAGGCGATGCTGACGCGCTATCAAGGCGCCTGGCGCGACGCCCCCCGCGCGCCGCATGACCCCGAGCGACTGCTCGATCTCGCTGAAACGGTCGGCTTCCATCTGGGTGATTGGCCGCTCTGCTTCGACCTGATCGCGCAACTGGACGCCGCGCGCCCGTCCGTCGCCGGCCTTGCGTCGCCGGAGGCCACGCTGACCTCCATGCCGCCGGAGGGCGGGGAAGTGGAGGGCGTGACGCTGCCGCCCGGCCTGGAGCCGCGCCGCCTGACCATTCTGCGCTGGTTGAAGCAGAATCAGGGCGCGTTTCTGCGGGTGCGCGGAGACAAGGAGACCATGGCTTTGGTGAATGAGCGCATGAAGGCGTTCGTGGGCGCCTTGCGCGTCGAAAGCGAAGCGCTGCGACACAACATCCGGGCGATGCATCGGGAGTTGGAGGATCGGGATCGGCAGATCGAGACGCAGCGCGAGGCGCTGGCGCGCGGCGAAGCGCAGATCGCGGCGTTGCAGCGGCGCGTCGATCACGAAGCCGCCTCGATGGCCCAACTCCTCAACAGCAGTTCCTGGCGGCTGACCGCGCCGTTGCGCGCCGCCAAACGGGTGGTGAGGGGCGGCAAAGGCGAGGCCTGACAAGCTTGCTCCCTGCGCGAGGGGCGAAGGATCGTTCTTGATTTCCCGCCGCGCGCCGTATGGAGTTCCGAGCGGGGATTCAATAACGTTTTCTCCTCAATGAGCGGCCGTCGGCGATCATGACCATTCCCTCCGATATCTTCGATCCGCGCCACTATGAGAAAGTTCGCCGCCCGGTGTTGGAGGCGGAAGGTCTGCCGCCCTGGTGTTACACCGCGCAGGCGTTTTATGACCGGGAGGTGGCGCGGATTTTCCACAAATGCTGGAACTTCATTGGTCGCGCCGACGAGGCGCCCAATCCAGGCGACTATTTCACGATCGATTTCGCCGGCGAGTCAGTCATCATCCTGCGCGATCAGGCTGGCCAGATGCGCGCCTTCCTGAATATCTGCCGCCATCGCGGCACGCGGCTGGTCGAGGGCAGGGGCAACCGCCGCTCCTTCGCCTGCCCTTATCACAGCTGGGTGTTCGCCCTGAACGGCGCGCTGATCGGCTCGGCCGGGATGGAGAAGTCGCAGGATTTCAATCGTGAGGACTGGGGACTCCTGCCCGTGCGGTTGGAGAGCTGGGCCGGTTTCCTGTTCATCTGCTTCGACGCGGCGGCGCCGCCCTTGGCGGATTATCTGGGCGACCTGCCCGAACGATTCGCCTCCTACGGTTTCGAGGAGATGGTCTGCGTCCGCCGCAAGGAATACGATCTCGCCTGCAATTGGAAGGTCTATCTGGAGAACGCGATGGAGGAGTATCACACCCCCACCGTTCACCGGAAATCGATCGGCTCGCAGCTCACCGAGTTGATCCCCGACCCCAAGGGCGCCTGGGACGCGATCTTCATGCCCGCGCCCAAGACCATCGCCGTGCTGGCGGAAGACGCCGCCCACGCCTTTGACCCGATCCCGACTCTAACCGGCCGGCCGCTGGAAGGGACCTTCTTCACGGCGGTTTATCCCAGCACATTCTTCGCCACCACGCAGGACTGCATGTGGTGGCTGCAGGAGTTCCCGATGGGGCCGAACCGCACGCGGATCAGCGTCGGCTCCTGCTTCCCGCGCGCCACCGTCGCCCGGCCCGACTTCCAGGAGCGCGCGGCGAAATACTTCAAGCGATGGGACAAATCCCTGCCCGAAGACAATGAAATTTCTGAGAAGCAGCAGCTCGGCCTCGCCTCCGCGTTTGGCCGCGCGGGCCGGCTCTCCGTGCATGAGCCGGTGGTGCATCTGATCGCGAATTGGGTGCTGGACCGCGTGCTGGATCAACCCGAACGAACCACGGAAGCGTCGCATGGCTGAGAAGATCCATCTGCATATCGAGAACAATCGCGAGCTCGGCCCGGTGTTCGAGACCACCAAGGCGCGCCTCGCCGCAGCTCTGAAGGCGCATCCCGAAGTCGCGGCGAAGCTGAAGGTCTCGGTCGGCTATGACGGCGACATCCTGGAGAAGGAGCTGAAAACCGCCGACGCGGTGTTCGCCTGGAGCTTCGACCGCAACAATCTGGCCGCCCGCGCGCCAAAACTGCGCTGGGTGCACGCCCATGGCGCCGGCGTCAGCCATCTGATGCCGATGACGTGGCTGCCGCCGGGCGCGGTGCTGACCAACAGCCGCGGCGTGCATGGCGACCGGGCCGGCGAGTACGTCATGATGGCGATCCTGATGATCAACAATCGCCTGCCGGAGATGGTGACGAACCAGCGCCAGGCGCGCTGGGACCAGCTCTTCAACTCCAGCGTCGCCGGGAAGACTCTCCTGGTGATCGGCG
>JBMLRS010000748.1:0-7945 GCA_049240905.1 Elsteraceae bacterium | reverse complement strand
CCAGCAAGGCCAACGGCAACCCTTCGGCCCTCGACGGCAGGCAGAACACGTCGAAGCAGGGCAGCAACTCCGAGGAGTCGTCGCGGTGGCCTAGAAAATGAACCCGATCCTCAACGCCGAGCGCCTCGACCCGCGACTTCAGCGAGCCCGCCTGGCTGCCGTCGCCGACCAAAGCCAGATGCACGCCGGGAAGTCCGACCATCGCGTCAATCAGCAGGTCCTGGCCCTTCACCGCCTCCAAGCGAGCGATGCAACCGATCAGCGGCACGGCGGCCGGCAAGCCCAAGCGGAGCCGCGAACGGGTCTGATCAGCCGGCCGAAACCGCTCCGTGTCGACCCCGTTGATCACGACCGCGACGGGCTTGGCGGGATGCAGCCGCCGCAAATCCTCCGCCACCGCCTGCGTGACGGCGACCAGCCGACTGCCCGCCAGCCAAAGGCCGAAACGATGAAGTCTGGCCGCGCGCGGCGACTGAAGGGACCAGCCGTCATGCTCGATCTGCAATCGGACCGGCACGCCGGCGAGGCGGGCGGCCAGGCCGCCATAAATCAGCGGGCCGATGCCGTGGCACAGCACCGCCGTCGGGCGACGCTCGCGCAGGATCGCGGCCAGCCGCGGGACCAGGGTCAGATCCACCCCAGGGGCCTTGCGCATCGCCGTCAGCTTGTCGCTGAGGGCCGCCAAGCGCGGCCAGCCGCGGATCAGATCGGAGGCCCCGCCCTCCAGGCTGATCACCTGACACTCCATGTCGGCGGCGCTGCGAATGAACTCCGCCACGAGGTTTTCAATCCCGCCCGGCGCCATGCGCTGGACGATATGGATCACGGTGTCGGACATCGTCGGTCCTCCCTGATGAGAAATCGGTCGACCCCAAGGGCGCAACCGGCATGCCAGCGGATTTGCGAGGTTCCGCGGGGTTTTGATTGCGAAATGCGACGGACCCGGGGGAATCCCTCGCAGTCTGCAATTCAAACCGCGCCAAACCAGTCGAAAGCCCGAGGAAATGGCCGGATTCCGGGCGGCACAGGCTTTGAAGCTGTTGCGACGAAATCCATTCAAGGAGGACGTCATGACGACGAATTACTCGGTGCAAGGCTCTCTCGACGCCGCCAGCGTCACATCGCTCAAGGAGGACTTCGAAGCCCTCGCCAACAACGGCGCGGACGTGGTCCTGGACCTGTCCAAGACCGACTTTCTCGACTCCTCCGGGGTCGGCGCGATCGTCTTCTTATACAAGCGCCTGACGGCCGCGGGCCGCCGGCTCGAACTGCAGGGCGTGGACGGGCAGCCCTTGCGGCTGCTGGAGTTCCTCCGCGTGACCTCGGTGGTGCCGATCCGCCAGACCAGCGCGAGCTGAGGCGTTCGGCCATGACCATCGCAAGAACTCTCCTGCCGCTCGCCGTCGTCGCCATGATCGCGAGCGGCTGCGGCGGCGCCCCTTGGCCGCCGGAGGGCGCGGGGGGCTGGGCCGAACACCCACGTCTCGCCTCGCTGCCGGCGCATGATCCTGTGTCGATCGCCAAGCAGCGCCTTGAGCAAATCGCCTGGGACGGCGGCGCGTCGCTGTTCCCCGGCCGCATCGCGGACCTTCGCACGCTGCTGACCCGCGCCGAGCGCGAGCAGGTCGGCGGCTTCAAGCAGGACGTCGCCCTCACCCTGATCAACGCGGACGCCGCGTTGGACGACCTCGCGCAGCGCTTGCCGCCGCGCTGACGAGCGCGTTTTCAACTGAGCGTGAAACTCAAAAAGCCGAGAACGCGCCCTTCCTCAAAAGCTCCGGGAGCCGATCGATGACCCCCAAGTTCCTCGCCAAGCTGGCGTTCTTCTTCCTGACCCTGGGCCTCGCCCTGATCCAGTTCTCGCCTATCGCGTCGGCGCAGGAGGAAGTTCTGCGCATTGGCGACGTGTTATCGATCGATCTCCCCGGCGAGGCCGCCCTCAACAAGGAATTCCAGATCGACCGCAGAGGCCAGGTGATGCTGCCCGAAGTCGGCGGCGTGAAGGTGGCCGGCAAAAGCCTGCCGGAAGCGAACAAGATGATCCGCGACAAGCTGTCGAAGATGTTCCGCGACCTTGAGCGGCTGAACGTGACGCTGAAGGATCGGAAGCTGCTGGTGACGGTGCTCGGCTATGTGAAGACGCCAGGGCCTGTGGAGCTTCCGGGCGACGCCAATGTCCAGATGGCGCTGAACGCCGCAGGCGGCCTGGCGCAGGGAGCGCAGCTCGACCGCATGCAGGTGCGGCGCGGCAATGACGCCATCCCCTTCGACTTCAAGAAATACATGGACAGCGGCGACGCCGCCCTGCTGCCCGAACTGCGCCCGCTCGACACCATCTTCGTCCCGGCCTCCCCGCTCACCGGCAACGTGCAGATCGAGTTTGACGGCCGCACGCTCGCCCAGGCCGGCGACGGCGCGGAGGATCGCACGGCGATCAAGGTGTTCGGCGAAGTGAACAACCCCGCCGTCTTCGCCTTCAAGCAGGGCGCGAGCGCGGTGGACATGATCATGCGCGCCGGCGGCGTCACCCGCTACGCGTCGGTCGAGCAGATCCGCATCATCAGCCAGGGCAAGCCGCGCGTCTTCAACCTTCAGGACTATCTCGACAGCGGCGACAAGAACCAGTTGCCGATGATCGAGCCCGGCTCAACGATCTTCGTGCCGAAGCAGGTGGAGGAGATCCGCCGCGGCGCCCTCACCGTCTACATCATGGGCGAAGTCGCGCGTCCGGGCGCCTTCGAAGGAAAATCCGGCGCCAGCTTCATCGACATCCTCGCCAATTCCGGCGGCCCCACCCGTTTCGCGGACACGCGCCAGATCCGCCTGCTCCGCGCCGACGGTCGGGTCGAGATGGTGGACCTCGTGAAGTTCACCGAAAACCCGGAAGCCGGCAAGCTGCCCGCGGTCCGCCCCGGCGACGCCATCTTCGTGCCGGAGAAGACCGACACGAACGAGCCCTCCTGGCTCAAGATCCCCACCACCCGCGCCGTGCAGGTGCTGGGCGCCGTCTACAAGCCCGGCCGCTTCGAATGGTCGGACGACATGACCCTGTTCGACTTGATCGCCCAGGCCGGCGGCCCGACCGCGCGCGCCGACGTCGCCGCGCGGCAGATCCGGAAGAACCAGAAGGACCGGGCGCGGCCGATCCTCTTCGATCTGGGGGGCTTTCTTGAGAAGGGCGGCAGCCTGCGCGACGTGCCGAAGATTCACGCCGGATATCTGATCATGGTGCCGGAGCTGCCGCAGGATCCTTCGGACAACAAGTCGCAGTGGGTGCGGCAAGGGGCCGACCGCTCGATCTACATCATGGGTCAGGTGGGCAATCCCGGCCGCTACGCTTTCAACGACAATCTCGGTTTCCTCGACATCCTCGGCGCCGCGAACGGCCCGACCGGCAACGCGGACATGCGCAACATCCGCATCTCTCACCGCAACGGCGAGGGCGCGAAAGTGACCAAGCTCGACCTTGGGCGCTATTTCGAGACCGGCGACGAGACCCTGCTGCCCAAAGTGCGGGTCGGCGACGTGATCTTCGTGCCGGACCGGAACCGGGAATGGCTGGACGAAAGCAAGGAGAACACGGTGCGGGTCCTCGGCTCCGTCGGCAAACCCGGCCGCTATCGCTTCTCCGACGACATGACCATCCTCGACCTGCTGGCGCAGGCCGGCGGCCCGACCAGCGACGCCTATCAGAACAAGATCGTCGTCGTGAATCTCGGTTGCTGCCAAAACGAGGCGCGCGTCTTCAACCTGGTCGATTTCGCCAAGAAGGGGGACATCACGAAAATGCCGGTCGTCCGCACCGGGGACACTGTCTACGTGCCCTCGATCGCGCAGTCCGACTGGAAGATCTTCATGGACGGCGTGCGCGACGTGGTGTCGGTCCTCTCCATCTTCGCTTTGATCGGTGGCCTGTGACCCGCTCCCGCTTCGCCAATGAGCTGCCGCCCTCCTATCTGGAGTTGGAGCATGTCTATCTCGGCACCTTCGGCCGCGGCGCGCGCACCGTCGCCGTGACCGGGGTGCAGGGAGGCGACGGGGCGAGCCTGCTGGCCCACGCGCTGGCCGCGCGCGCGACCAGCGCGGGCCTTCGCGCGCTCTATCTCGATCTGAACCTGTTCCGGCCCAGCTTTCCGAGCCTGCAGATCGCGTGGCGACCTGACGACCAGTCCGTGCATCAGGCGCTGCTGCCGCGGGATCACTCCGCGCCGTTCGAGGTGGCGCCGGCTCCGGTTGGCGCCAGCAACCTGCTGTTCCGGGAGCCCGCGGTGCTCAAGCGGCTGCTTGAGGAGAAGCTGGTCGACTATGACGCAATCGTCATCGACACCAGCGCGATCTGCTCGGTCAACGCCGGCAACGTGCCGCCTGAGATCCTGGCGGCCGCCTGCGACAGCTGCGTCCTGGTCATGCTCGCTGGCGTGACCAAGCAAGCGCCCGCCCGGCTCGCCGTCGATCGACTCACCGCCGCCGGCGCGAAGATCGCCGGCGTGGTGCTGAACGACCGCGACAATCCCACCCTCGCGGACGAGATGTGCCGGGAGGTCAATCGACTCAAGCGCTGGCTGCCCAATCTGACGGAGAAGATGTGCCGCTGGATTCGCCGCAAGGATCTGTTGCGTCAGCCGGGTTGAGGCAGGTCCGTGTCCAACCCCAGCTCGCGCCGCCGCTTCTTGGGAAGTCCGGCGGCGACGATCTCATGAGACCGTCGAAGGTAGAGCCTAAGATCCGCGTCGGACAAACCCTCCGGGGCGTAGTTCTGGATCCATTTCAAACCTCTGGAGGCCAGATAGGGCGCCGGGCGCAATCCCGGCTGCGCACTTAGGATTTCGTAGGACAAATCCGTCGGCTTGAACGTGATGGCCGGGCTTTCACCATCCCAGCGACCGACCGCAAACAGCTTGCCGCCGACCTTCCAAACCTCCGCCCCTCCCCACTGAACGACATGGGAGGTCGCGGGAAGGCTGCGACAGAACGCATTGAATTCATCTTTCGTCATTCGGCCGCCCTGACTCATCGGTAACCACGCCCGATGGTAGGCGGCTGCGCGGCGAGACGGAACCCATCCGCCGTGAAGCGAGCCGAATTCTCGCCCAAACGCGAGCGGCCCGAACGCGGAGCGCTCGGGCCGAAGATTCTTGAGAAAGGATTGCTGTCTGGACGAGAGCGGCGCCTACTCCGCCGCGATCGCCACGGCGCGCACGCTGGAGGCGATCGTCTGGCTCAGGCCCACCTCCACTTTGGTGTCCGCCGAGACGCCGAGCCGCATCAAAGCGGCGTGCGGGCAACCAAGCGACGAGCGAATGTCGCCCGCCCGCGGCGCTTCCAGATTGATCTCGACCTCGCTGCCCATGATGTCCTTCAGAATGGTCGCGAGCTTGCGGATCGAGGTCGCCCGCCCCGTGCAGACATTGAGGACCGGGGCCTCCACGCTGGCCTGAGTCATCCCCGCCACCAGATGGGTCACCACGTCCCCGACATAGACGAAGTCCCTGGTCTGATAGCCGTCGCCGTGTATCGTGATCGGCGCGCCGCTGGCTAGCCTGTCTATGAAGATCGAGATCACGCCGGAGTAAGGCGAGCTTGGGTCCTGCCCTGGGCCATACACGTTGAAGAATCGAAAACCCATCGACGGCACGCCGTGCACGGCGCCGGCCACGCGCGCATGGAGTTCCGAGCCCAGCTTGTCGGCCCCATAGGCGGTCAGCGGCTTCAGCGGGGCGTCCTCGGAGATCGGCAGTTGCACCTGATCCCCATAGACCGCGGCGGATGAGGCGTAGATCACTGGGATCCGCCTCTGGCGAGCCGCGTCGAACACGCAGATCGATCCGGTGAGATTGGTTCGATGGGTGGCGATCCAGGCCTCCACGGAGCGCTGCACGGACGCGATCGCGGCCAGATGGAAGCAGCCGTCGACGTCAGCCATGGCGCGGCTGACCAAGCGGCGATTGGCGACGTCGCCGACGATCAACTCCACGGTCGACGGCAGGTTGCCGCGCTTTCCCGTGGAGAGATCGTCCAGCACGCGAACGTCATGGCCTTCGGCCAGCAGACGGCGGACAAGATGGCCGCCGATGAAGCCGCAGCCTCCGGTGACAAGATACAAAGACATTGCGGAATCCCTTCCAAGGCAGATTGCTCGGGCTTCCGTTCCGCAAGAGGAGCGCCATGAAAATTTCCTTAAAAATCAATGCATTCTGATTTCCGTCCGTTCCGTTTTGCTTTGCCGTTTGCGAACTCGCGCAATTTGCGACGGCCTCGACGGCCCGAAACTGGCCGAAAGCTTGATGATCCCCAGGGCATGCCAGTTGCTCCTGCGGTCCCTGTCCAGAATGAGAAAGGGCGGGATCATGGAAGTTTGGCAGCTCCTCGACAGCAGCGGCTTGGGAGGGATTGAAAGCCATGTGTTGACGCTGGCCAGCGGCCTGCGCTGGCGCGCGGTCGACTCTCGCGTCTTGTTCCTGACGGATCATGGCCCGCATCCCCTGCGCGCGAGCCTCTCGGCCGAAAAGGTGCCCTGGGCCGTCGCCGGAGGGGCCTCCGGCTTGCTGCGCGCCCTGCGTCAGTCGCCGCCCGATCTGCTGCACACCCACGGCTACAAGGCGGGTCTGCTCGGGCGGGCGATGGCCCGCCTCACCGGAGTTCCGGTCGTCTCCAGCTTTCATGCCGGCGAGCCTGGCGAGGGCCGAATGCGCCTCTATACGGCGCTTGATCGGCTGACCGCCCGGCTCGCGCCTCGCGTCGCTGTCAGCGAGAAGATCGCGGCCGCCCTGCCGGGCCCGGTGACCCTGATCCCCAATTTCGTGCGCTGCCCGGCCGAGTTGCCGAACCGTCCGCAGCGCCGGCCAGTCATCGGCTTCGTCGGCCGGATGTCGCCGGAGAAAGGCCCCGACCTGTTCTTCGATCTGGCCGAAAGGCTGAAAGAGCGATGCGACTTCGTGCTGTTCGGGGATGGCCCCATGCGCGCCGCCCTCGCCGCCCATCCGGCGGCGGGGCGCGTGGCGCTGCGGGGCTTCGTGCCGTCCATGGCGCTGCATTGGGGCGAAATGGACTTGCTCTGCCTGTCCTCCAGACATGAAGGCTTGCCGATGGCCGCGCTGGAGGCGATGGCCTATGGCTGCCCAGTCGCGGGCTTTCGGGTCGGCGCGATGGGATCGGTGGTGGAGCATGGCCGCACCGGCTATCTGGCCGATCCGCTGGATCTGGACGGGCTGGAGTCCGCGATCCGGGCATGGCTGGAGAAGACGCCGGACGAGCGGCGGACGATGGCGCTGGGCGCGATCGAGACGGTGCGGGCCAATTACGGGCTCGACATCGGCCTCGATCGCATGATCCGGCTTTACAGGACGGTCTCTCCGTCCAGCTCTAGCAGCACGCAGCACCAATCATCCGGGGTCTGACCGACGCTTACCTCGCGGACGGCGGCCATCAATCGATCCGCCGCCGCCTCGATCGGCAGGGCCAGGCCTTCCTTCAGTTCTGCCTCAAGCCGCGTCGGGAAATGCGTGAGGTCGCCGACGGAGCCCGCGTCGGACAGGATGCCGTCGGTGTAGACGAAGAGACGCTCCCCCGGCTCAAGGCGCTCCAGCACTTCCTGGTAGATCGGCGAAGCGATCAGCCCTGGCAACGGCCCAGGGGAGCAAACCCCGCGCACGCCGTTTGGGCCAACGATCAAGGGTTGGGGATGCCCGCCATTGGCGATGTAGATCGCCCCGTTCGGGTCGATCGCGATCGCCACGGCGGTGACGACCGCGCCCTCCAACAAGGCGTCGTCCGCCACGGCGTCCGACAGGCGACGCATCAGTTCGGACGGTCCGATGTCGGGGTCCAAGCTGCGCGCGAGCCCCGCCATGTAGCCGGCGAGGGCGTGACACAGGATCTTGGCGCCCACGCCATGTCCCATGACGTCGCCGATCAGAACGACCTCTCGCGCGGAACCAGCCAAGCG
>JBMLRS010000747.1:0-2457 GCA_049240905.1 Elsteraceae bacterium | reverse complement strand
CCAAGAGCATCAGTCCGACGATCAACCAGGCGGCCATCTTCCCAAAAAAAGTGCTGACCTCGTCGCAGGCGTGAAGGAAGCGGTCGACCGTCATGTCGCATCTTTCGTGAAGGCCGCATGGCCTGAGCCGGTGGCGCAGGCCATGCGGTTGTAGGCGCGAGCGTTCTACAGCTTCGCGGCGGCGCCGTTCTGGCCCCAATAATGATCGAAGGCCATCTTGCGGCTCACCACCGTGTCTTGCTCCCAGCGGGTCGCGCGACGCGCGAAGGCGAGTTGCGACTGCAGGATTTCGGAGAACAGGGGGTTTTCCGCCGCCTTCTTCTTGGCGACCTCGTCATACAGCTCAAGCTGCCGCTTCAACACCGCGTCGGGCGTCTTGAAGAAGCGAACCTTGTCCTTGATCTGCAGGTCAATGTAGTCCTGAGAGTAACGGTCGATCGCTTTCCAGGACATCTCCGCCGAGCCCGCGTCGACCGCGTTTTCGATGATCGCCTTCATCCGGTCCGGCAAGCTGTCGTACTTGGTCTTGTTGAACATGATCTCGAACTGCTCGGCGTTCTGGTGATAGCTCTGCAGCATGCAGACCTTCGAAACGTCGGCGAAGCCGAGGATGCGGTCTGACGTGGCGTTGTTGAACTCCGCCGCGTCCAGCAGGCCGCGATCCATAGCTGAGACGATTTCGCCGCCGGGCAACGCGTTCACCGCCAGACCCATCGCCGTGAAGATGTCGATGGAGATGCCGACCGTGCGGTACTTCAGGCCCTTCATGTCGTCCAGCTTGGTCACCGGCTTCTTGAACCAACCCAGCGGCTGGGTCGGCATCGGGCCATAGGGGAAGGACTGCACGTTGGCCCCGATCGAGGCGTAGAGCTTGGCCAGAAGCTCCTTGCCGCCGCCGAACTTGTGCCATGCCAGCAGCATGTTGGCGTCCATCGCGAAGGCTGGGCCGGATCCCCAAAGCGCCAGCGCCGTCTGCTTGCCGTAGTGATACACAAGCACGCCGTGTCCGCCGTCCAGCGTGCCCTTCGACACCGCGTCCAGCAGGCCGAAGGCGGGCACCACGGCGCCGGCGGGCAGCACTTCGATCTTCAGGTCGCCGCCGGTCATGTCATTGACCTTCTTGGCGAAATCGAGCGCGTATTCGTGGAAGATGTCCTTGGAGGGCCAAGTGCTCTGCCACCGCATCGAAATTGGGCCCGCCTGCTGCGCGATCGCGGGCGCGGCCATGGTGACGGCGGTTGCGGCCGAAGCGACCGCTGCGCCCTTAAGGAATCTCCGCCGAGAGGCGGGTTCGGTCTTCCCTGCTTTCATTGTCATCTCCCTTTCGTTTGTGCACCGGCTTGCCTTGGTGTCTTATCCAAAAGCAAAAACAGGAAGCACATGCGAATGCAAGACGGACTTCACGAATGGATGGCGGATATCCCTGGATGCAGCGAAGACCACCGAACTCGCGCGGCCAGTTTTCCAGGGCGGTTGACCGTAAGTGGCGTCGGGGGAGAGCGCCGCGGGGGCCGCGCGAGATCGCGTCGCCTCAGGCTTGCGCCGCGGGCGGGTTCTGACAGATGAAGCTCATCTTGTTGCCGTCGGGGTCGCGGACATATCCGACATAGATGCCCGGACCATAAAGCGGACGGGGACCGGGATCGCCTTCGTTGGCGCCGCCAGCCGCAAGAGCTGCGGCGTGCGCCGCGTCGACCGTCGCCGAACTTGAACATCCAAAGCCGGGCATCGAGCCGTTGCCGGGCGTCGCAGCCTGCTTGTCCCAGGGACGTCCGATCCAGACCGTCACCAGATTCGTCATCTGATAAGCGAAGGCGGCGCCCTCATAGTCATGGGTGAGCTTCGCCCCGAGGCAGGCCATCACGGCGTCGTAGAATCGACGCGAACGGGCGAGGTCGTTCGACCCGATCATGATGTATTCGACGGACATGCCTATACTCTTCCAAATCTTAAAGGCCAAGATAGCACTGTATTGGTGGAGGAAGCTCAGCCATTAGGATTGGCGGCTTTATTGCATCCATCTTGAAGTAGCGTAATCGGCACTGCAAAAATTTTGAGAAAACGCTCTGGCGACAGCTATAACCACATAAAAATTTACATTTTGACAATTCAGTCAAATACATTCGAGACTTTGCGGATCTTTTGTCTCTGCTGAGGGGTGACGCCGCCCCGCCGCTTCAAGTTCGCGCCGAGCCGGAAGATGTCGGGAATATTCACCTTACCTGTCGTGATGCGTTGTTCTACGACCCCGATCTGCGCCATCGCTTTGATCAGCAGTCGATAATTCTCAGAATTGTCGGCACCGAAACGATCTAGACCAGAAGGGAGTTCGCGTTGCGACAGCCTCCTCATTGACGTGGCGAACTCAGCACTGGATCGCCACTTCTCAATCATTTCTTCGGGAAAACACGGTACGCTTAATGCCTGCAGGGCAGTGAGCGCCGGTTGCACCCAGGG
>JBMLRS010000746.1:0-3566 GCA_049240905.1 Elsteraceae bacterium | reverse complement strand
GGCCTTCCTTCAGATCGACACCGGCATGAACCGCCTTGGGATGACCGCAGGCGAATGGGGCGCCCTCGCCCTCGATCCCGCCGTCGCGGCGTTCCCCTGGACCGCCTTGATCAGCCATCTTTCCTGCGCCGACATGCCGGACCACCCGCTCAACGCCACGCAGCTTCGCCTGTTTCAGGCGGCGAGCGCGTTGGCCCCGGGTCTGCCCGCTTCGCTGTCAGCCTCCAGCGGCAGCTTCTTGGGCCCTGACTTTTCTTTCGATTTCGTCCGGCCGGGCGCGGCGCTCTATGGCGTCAATCCGCATCCCGGCTCGCCTAATCCGCTGAAGAATCCGGTGCTGCTGGACGCGCGCATTCTGCAGATCCGTGAAATTGACGGCGGCAGTCCCGTTGGCTATGGTGCGACGCACAAAACCAGCGGCAGAGCCAAGATCGCGACGATCGCTTTGGGGTACGCCGACGGGTTTTTGCGGTCGGGGTCGGGGCACGGCAATGTGATGGTCGGCGGCTACCCCGCGCCCATCGTCGGACGCATCTCGATGGATTTAATCACGATCGACGTGACCCAGGTCCCCGTCGACGTTCTTGAAAGGACGGGCTGGGTCAACGTGATTGGCGATTTCAGAACGCTGGACGAGGTCGCCACCGACGCCGGCAGCATCAGCTACGAGATTCTCACCAGCCTCGGCGAACGCTTTCACCGCGTCTATCTGGGCGAGCCCGCTTGATGGGCGCGCTCGCCGCCATCGGCCGCCCGGTCCTGTCTTTGTTGGCGGTGATCGGTCGCGTCACCCTGTTCGCCGGCCCCGCCGTCGGCTCCGTGTTCAGCCCGCCGATCTTCATGCGCCAGCTTGGGCGCCAGTTGATCGAGATCGGCTTCTATTCCCTGCCCGTCGTCGGCCTCACCGCCCTGTTCACGGGCATGGTGCTGGCGCTGCAGAGCTACACCGGCTTCGCGCGCTTCAATGCGGAGAGCGCGATCGCCAACGTCGTGGTTCTTTCGATGTGCCGGGAGCTTGGGCCGGTCATGGCCGGCTTGATGGTGGCCGGCCGGATCGGCGCCGCGATGGCGGCGGAGCTTGGCACGATGCGCGTGACCGAACAGATCGACGCGCTGGCCACGCTATCGACCAATCCCTTCAAGTATCTGATCGCGCCGCGCGTGCTGGCCGCGTTGCTGGTGATGCCGCCTCTGGTGCTGGTCGCCGACATCGTCGGCGTCATGGGCGGCTGGCTGATCGGCGTGACCAAGCTGAATTTCAACTCCGCCGCCTACATCCAGTCGACAATTGAGTTCGTGCAGTTCCTGGACGTTTTCTCCGGTCTGGTGAAGGCGGCGGTGTTCGGCGTGATCATCGCGCTGATCGGCTGTTATTGCGGCTTCCACAGCAAGGGCGGCGCGCGCGGCGTGGGCGCGGCGACCACCAACGCCGTGGTCGGCGCGTCCATCATGATCCTGCTGACCGACTATCTGTTGACCGAGATGTTCTTCAGCAAATGACCGATCAACCGAAAATCCGTCTGAGCGGCGTCTCCAAGAGCTTCGGATCGAAGGTCGTGCTGTCCGGCGTCAATGTCGACGTCGCCAAGGGTGAATCCTTGGTGATCATCGGCGGCTCCGGCAGCGGCAAGTCAGTGACCCTGAAATGCATCCTCGGCCTGTTGCGTCCTGATTCCGGCCAGATTTTCGTGGATGGCGCGGACGTCACCAAATCGCGCGGGCGGGAGCGCGAAGAGTTCATGTCGAAAATCGGCATGCTGTTCCAGGGCGGCGCGCTGTTCGACAGCCTGACCGTCTGGCGCAACGTCGCCTTCGGGCTGATGCAGGGCAAGGGCCTGGGCGCGAAGGAAGCGCGCGAGGTAGCGATTGAGAATCTGGCGGCGGTCGGCCTCGGCCCTGAGGTCGCGGATCTGTTTCCGTCCGAGTTGTCCGGCGGCATGCAGAAGCGCGTGGGCCTCGCGCGCGCCATCGCCGCCAAGCCGGAGATCATCTTCTTCGACGAACCGACCACCGGTCTGGACCCGATCATGGCCGACGTGATCAATAATCTGATCCGCGCCTGCGTCGCCCGATTGGGCGCGACCGCCATCTCCATCACCCATGACATGGCGAGCGTGCGCAAGATCGCCGACAAGGTCGCCATGCTCTATGAGGGCAAGATGATCTGGCACGGTCCGATCGCGGAGATCGACAAGTCAGGCAACCCCTATGTCGATCAGTTCATCCACGGACGCGCCGAGGGCCCGATCGGCATGCGCGTGCGCGCGGCCTGATCCGGGGCGGGAAGCAATGGCCCGTCCCCTGACCCAATTCGTCTGCCAAAGCTGCGGCGCCGCCTTCGCGAAATGGGCTGGGCGCTGCGAATCCTGCGGCGTTTGGAACAGCCTTGTGGAAGAGACGGCGAGCGGCCCGCGCGGCAAGGCGGACGCGCGCCCGGCCGGGGCGCGCGGCAAGCTGGAGTTCGTCGATCTCGGCGGCTTGTCGGAGCCCGCGCCGCGCAGGACGACCGGCATTGGCGAACTGGACCGAGTCACCGGCGGCGGGCTGGTCGCGGGATCCGTGCTGCTGGTCGGCGGCGATCCCGGCATCGGCAAGTCCACCCTGCTGATCCAGGCGATGGCGCGTCTGGCGGATCTTGGCGCGGCCTGCGCCTATGTCTCCGGCGAAGAGGCCGTGGATCAGGTGCGGCTGCGCGCGCACCGCCTTGGGATCGCCTCCAGCCCTGTCGAACTTGCGTCGGCGACCTCCGTGCGGGAGATCGCGGCGGCCTTGGATCACGGAAAAGGCCCGGACGTCGTGGTGATCGATTCGATCCAGACGATGCATTCCGACCTGATCGAGAGCGCGCCCGGCACAGTGAGCCAGGTTCGCGCGTCCGCGCAGGAGTTGATTCGCCTCGCCAAGAAGCGCGGCTTCGCGCTGATCCTCGTCGGCCATGTCACCAAGGAAGGCACGATCGCCGGCCCGCGCGTGCTGGAGCATATGGTCGACACGGTGCTCTATTTCGAAGGCGAGCGCGGCCATCAGTTCCGCATTCTCCGCGCGGTCAAGAACCGCTTCGGCCCGACCGACGAAATCGGCGTGTTCGAGATGACCGACAAAGGCTTGGCGGAGGTCAGCAACCCGTCGGCCCTGTTCCTCGCCGAACGGCGCGACGACGTGACCGGATCCGCCGTGTTCGCGGGGATGGAGGGCACGCGCCCGATGCTGGTGGAGATCCAGGCCCTGCTGGCCCCGACCAGCTATGGCACGCCGCGCCGCGCCGTGGTCGGCTGGGACACGGCCCGTCTGGCCATGGTCATCGCCGTGCTGGACGCGCGTTGCGGACTGGGGCTCGGCGGGCATGACGTTTATCTGAACGTCGCCGGGGGCTTGAAGATCGCGGAGCCGGCGGCCGATCTGGCGGTCGCCGCGGCCCTGCTTTCCTCGCTCAACCAGATCCCCGTGCCGGCCGACGCCGTGGTGTTCGGCGAAATCGGCCTGGCGGGAGAAATTCGTCCGGTCGGACAGAGCGACGCGCGGGTCAAGGAAGCCGTGCGGCTGGGCTTCGGCCGCGCCATCATGCC
>JBMLRS010000745.1:0-6199 GCA_049240905.1 Elsteraceae bacterium | reverse complement strand
GTCGGCCCTGCGGTGACCTTCGACGAGAAGGGCCAGAACAACAACATCTCCTCCGCCTGCGTGCAGAACTTCAACAACACGCCGACCGTGACCCTGCCGGCGGCGGCGGCCACCCGCGCGCCGGTGTTCCCGGCGCCGGGCTGGCAGCAGCGCGGATAAGCGAGCGTTCATCGACGGACATGCCGCTTTCCTTCTATGGCGAGGTGCTGATCGGCGGGGTGCTGACCGGGCTGATCTACGGCCTGATGGCGCTTGGCCTGTCCGTGATCTTCGGCGTGGTCCGCGTGGTCAATTTCGCCCACGGCGAGATGGCGGTGCTGGCGATGTACGCGGCCTACGTGCTGTTCGTGGGCTTCGGCATGGATCCTCTGGTTTCCGTTCTGCCGGTTTCCTTGGGTCTGTTCGTTCTGGGCTACGCCTTGCAGCGCCACCTGATCAGCGGCTTCGTCGCCCGCCCGGAGCATGAGCAGTTCATCTTGCTGGTCGGGGTGGCGATGATCATGGTGAACGGGCTGCTGATGGCCTTCGGGCCGGACGCGCGCCACGTCGCCCTGCCCTACGCCTATGACGCGCTGGAGGTCGGCCAGATGCTGGTCGACAAGGTGCGGGTCTACGCCGCCGGCGCCGCCTTGCTGGTGGCGCTCGGGCTTTTCGGCTTCTTCCGTTTCACCCGCACGGGGGCGGCGATCCGCGCCTGCGCCGACAATCTGACCGGCGCCGCCGTGATCGGGCTGGACGTGCGCCGCCTTTACGCCTTGACCTTCGGCTTGGGCGCCGCCTGCGTCGGGGCCGCCGGCTCGGTCCTGGTGCTGATCGCGGACGCGACGCCGGGGCAGGCCCCGGCGCTGACCATGCTGGCCTTCACGATCGTGATCGTCGGCGGCCTTGGCAGCATGGGCGGGGCTTTGCTGGGCGGCGTGTTGATCGGCGTGTCGGAAGCGATGGCCAGCCTGTTCATCGCGCCTTCCTTGAAAAGCATGGTCTCCTTCGGCCTGCTGATCCTGGTGCTGCTGGCGCGCCCACAAGGTCTGCTGGGTCGCCGCGCATGAGCTTGAGCCCGCGCGCGGCCGTCCTCGGCGGCCTGCTCTTGGCGCTTCTGATCGCGGCGCCCGCGTTTCTGGACCGCTATCTGCTGTCGGTGCTGATCGTCAGCCTCTATTTCGCCTATGTCGGTCAGGCCTGGAACCTGCTGATGGGCTACGCCGGGCTGCTGAGCCTGGGCCACGCGCTCTATGTCGGCCTTGGCGCTTACGCGTCGGCCTATCTCTACGCCGCGCATGGGATCACGCCGCTGCTGGGTCTGTTCGTCGGCGTGGCGGCGGCGAGTCTGATGGGCGTGATCATCGGCGCGCTGGGCTTTCGTTTCCGGATCGAGGGCGTCTATTTCGCCCTGCTGACCATCGCCTTCGCGGAGTTCATCCGCATCGGCTTCGACCATATCCCGGCGACCGGCGGCTCCGGCGGCTACTTCCTGCCCCTGCCGCCGGGCGGCAGCGATCCGTGGAGCCTGCGCGGCGGGCCGGTGCTGTTCTACTATGTGATCCTGGGGCTGACCGTCGCCGCGCTGGCCCTGACCCGCTATCTGGTGAACTCCCGCGTAGGCTATCAATGGCGCGCGATCCGCGAGGACCCGGAGGCGGCGCGCGCCCTGGGGGTGGACGTGTTCCGCCTGCGGCTGGGCGCGGTCGCGCTCAGCGCCGGCTTGACCTCGATCGGCGGCGTGTTCACCGCCTTCTATTACAACACCATGCTGCCGGAGCAGATGTTCGGCATTCACCGCTCGATCGAGATGATCCTGGGGCCGATCGTCGGCGGGCTGGGCACCGTGTTCGGGCCGATCGTCGGCGCTTTCGTGCTGACGCCGATGGGCGAAGGGTTGATTGCGCTGGCCGACGGGTTGGGCTTGAACGTGCCGGGCCTGAAGGCGGTGGTCTATGGCCTGGCGCTGATCGTGATCGTGAAGTTCCGCCCTGGCGGGCTCTGGCCCTGGATCGCCCGCAAGCTGGGGCTGGAGGAGCGGGCATGACCGCCAATCTTCTGGAAGTGCGCGGCGCGACCAAGCGGTTTCGCGGTCTGGTCGCCGTCTCCGACGTCTCCTTCGATCTGGCCGAGGGAGAGATCCTGGCGCTGATCGGGCCGAACGGCGCCGGCAAGACCACCCTGTTCAATCTGGTCTCCGGCATGTTGAAGCCGGACGCGGGATCCATTCGCTTCGCTGGCCAGGACATCACGGGCATGGCGCCGGAGCGCGCCTGCCGCGCCGGGATTGGACGGACATTCCAGATCGTGCGCCCCTTCAAGCAGATGACCGTGCTGGATAATGTCGTGGTCGGCGCGCTGCGGGCGGAAAGCGGCGTGGCGGCCGCGCGCGAACGGGCGGAGGGGGTGCTGGCGCGCCTCGGTCTTTGGGAGAAGCGGGCGGCGATGGCCGACAGCCTGACCCTGCCGGATCGCAAATGCCTGGAGGTCGCCCGCGCGCTCGCCACCGGCCCCCGGCTTCTGCTGCTGGATGAAACCATGGCCGGCCTGCGCCCGACCGAGACCGACCGGATGGTGGCGGTCCTGCGGACCCTGAACCAGGAAAGCGGCCTCACCATCCTGCTGATCGAACATGTGATGCGCGCGGTGATGTCTCTCGCCCAGCGCATCGTGGTGCTGCATCACGGCGAGAAGATCGCGGAGGGCCAACCGGGCGACGTGGTGCGCGACCCCAAGGTGATCGAAAGCTATCTCGGCGCGGAGGCGGTGTGATGCTCAGCGTCGACGGCCTCGATCTCTATTACGGCGACGCGCAGGCGCTGGACGGCGTGAGCCTGGAGGTTCCAGAGGGCGGGATCGTCGCGATCGTCGGCGCCAATGGGGCGGGAAAAACCTCGCTGATCCGCGCGATCGCCGGCATGTTGACCCCGCGCGCGGGAAAGATCCTGTTCAAGGGAAGAGACATAGCTGGCCAGCCCTCCTCGCTCGTCTGCGATCTGGGGATCGGACAAGTGGCGGAAGGCCGTCAGATCTTCCCGACCATGACCGTGCTGGAGAACCTGACCCTCGGGGCGTCCCTGCCGCGCGCCCGATCCAAGGAGAAGGCGACCCTGGAGCGGATGTTCGCCCTGTTCCCACGCCTGGCGGAGCGTCGCGCCCAGGCCGCCGGCACGCTGTCCGGCGGAGAACAGCAGATGCTGGCGATCGGCCGCTGCCTGATGAGCCAGCCGGAGCTGATCCTGTTCGACGAACCCTCGCTGGGCTTGGCCCCCGCCGTGGTGCAGGAAGTTTTCCGCATCATCGCCATGCTGAACGCGGAGGGCATGACCATCGTGCTGGTGGAGCAGAACGTGGTCGCCTCGCTGAAGCTGGCGAAGACGGCCTATGTGCTGGAGAATGGCCGCATCGTGCTGTCCGGCGCCGGGGAAGCGCTGCTGGGCGACGATCGCGTGCGCGCGGCCTATCTGGGGATGTGAGGCGGCCGGCCCTGTTTTGCGAGCCAGCCCTCGACCTCTGACGCCAGCCTTTCCAACTCCCGCAAAGCGGCAAGCAGTTCCGCTTGAGACGGCGCCGGAGGCGCGGCGTAGGTCTGCGAGGGGTAGCGATGTTCAGCGCCATATGGCGTGAATCGCGAGAAGTCGCGAAAATCCGGACTCAGCGGGTGGTCGTCCGGCAATTGAGCGGCGAGCAGATCAATCTTGTGATGCCGACCGAACTCGACGCCCAAGGCCGTCAGCATCGCCTTTAGCAATTTCTCAGCGGTCTGCTGAACGTGAAACGCCGCGATCCTTGGGAGGCCTTCCGCCAGCATCCTCGCCGCCATCAGGTCATCCTTGGCGATGGCGACGAAGGAGCGCGCGGGGTCGATCACGCCGCAGCTCTGCGCAAATCGCTATCCTGATAGAGCAGCCGGCCTTCGGCGACCACGGTCGCAGCTAGGCTCCCAGCCCGCGCGCGCTCAGTTACGAAGTCGCTCCAGGCATAGGGAACGACGTCGTAGGGCAGTCCGGTTCCCCTCATCGCCGGCTCGCCGACGCCTGCGTGGTACGCTTCATCCGGCAGCCCATCCTTGAGCACAACCAGAAAATCGAAGTCGCTGTCCGGCTGGGCGTCGCCGCGGGCGCGGCTGCCGAACAGCCAGATCATGCGGGGCTTCAAAACCGAGACCAAGCGGTCGCGCATGAAATAGATCGCCGCCTGTTCGGATCTGAAGGGCCCTATCGGCGCGCCCGCGCCGCCCTCGATCAATCGGCGAACCTCCGCCTCCCGGCCCGCGCGCAGCATTTCGGCCACCGCTTGCAGCAGGGCGCGATGCTCGGGCTTGGCGCGGATGGACTGGACGGGAAGAGCCATAAGGAGAGTGTATTACGAAATCGCCGAAAACGTAATACGCTCCAAGCGCCGCCTAAATGAACTGACCTCGCAGGAACCCGAGAGCCGGCAGCGGCTTCCACGGCCTCGGCAGGTCGGAGCGGCGGATGCGGGTCACGCTGTAGCGCGGGATCGGCTGTTGGGCGCGGGCGAGGAAGCCGCCATAGGCCTTCACCTGAGCCTCGCGCCAGTTGCGGTCGGCCATGGCGGCGAATTCGGTCGAATGAATCTCCGCGATCCGCGTGGTGCGGCCGAGCGAGGCGACCACCGCCCAGAGGGTGTCTTCACCGCCGGATCCGCCGGGCTGGCTCATCGGCTAGGATCCCGCGAAGACATCGGCGAGGAACTGCGCGGCGCGGCGCAGGCCGGCTTCGTCGATCGAATGGGCCAGTCCGGGGCAAGCCAGGGTCTGCACTTTGATCCCCGCGCTCTCCATCTGCATTTTCGCGCGGGCCATTGCGCCGAACGGCACGACGCCATCCTCCTCGCCATGGATTAGTTGGACGGGCGGGCGCGAGGTGACGGTCGAAGCGAAATCATCCCCGGCCAGCAGCGCGCCGGAGAAGCCGACGATCCCGGCCGGGGTCTTCTTGCGCTGCAGGCCCAGGTTCAGCGACATCATCGTGCCCTGGCTGAAGCCCAACAGCGCCATGCGGCTCTCATCCAGGCCGGCGTCGCGCAGCACTTGATCCAAGAAGGCGTGGACCGTCGGCGCCGTGCGCGCGACTTCCGCAAGCATCCGAGCGGGGGAGCGGTCGCTGAGGCTGAACCATTGCCGTCCCATGGGCGCCATGTCGCACGCCTCCACCCCATCCACGGAAATGAAGGCGGTGCGCGGCAAGGCCGGCCCCAGATAGGGCGCGAGGCCGATCAGATCCTCCTTGTTGGAGCCGACGCCATGCAGCATCACGACCAGCGAGGTGGGGGCGCCGCCGGCGCTGGGAAGTTGGCTGAGGGTGTCTAGCATCCTGTCCTCTAGATTGGCGCGCCGTCGCGGCGGCTGAAATGATGATAGGCCTTCCACATCAGATGCGCGGCGGCGCCGCGCCAGGGCCGCCAATGCTCGACGACCTCATAGGCTTTTCGGCCGACCGGCCGCTCCGGCAAATTCTGCATCCGCTGCACCGCGACCGCCAGCGCCAGATCGGCCGCCGGCCAGATATCGCGGCGATGCAGCGCGAACAGGAGATAGATCTCCGCCGTCCACCGCCCAATGCCCTTGATCGCGACCAGCGCCTCGATCGCCGCCTCGTCCTCAAGATCCGCCATCTGGTCGAGGTCCAGCCGGCCTTCGGTGATCGCCATCGCCAGATCGAGCGCATAGGCGATCTTCTGTCGGCTGAAACCCGCCGCGCGCAGCGTCTCCGGCCCCGCCGCCAGCACCGACTCCGGCGTGGCCGGGCCGATCAAACCCTGCAGCTTGGCCTTGATCGCGTTGGCCGAGGCGGTGGAGACCTGCTGGCCGAGAATGGCGTCCAGCAGAGTCGCGAATCCCTGCGGGCGGGAGCGCAGGGGCGGATCGCCCAATTCCTGGCGGATCGCCGCGAAGGCGGGATCGCTGGCGGACAGGGCGTCCAGGCCTTCGGTCAACCAGCCCTGATCGGGAGCGGCGTTTGAGTTCGTCACACGGAAGGTGGTAGCAGATCAGGCAGCCATGATCACTCGTTTCGCGCCCAGCCCGACCGGTCTGCTGCATCTCGGCCATGTCCTGGCCGCGCGCTTCGCCTTCGACGCCGCGCGGGCCGAGGAAGGGCGCTATCTGGTGCGGATCGAGGACATTGATCAAACCCGCTGTCGGCCGGAATTTGTCGATCAGATCCTGCGCGATCTCGCCTGGCTGGGGCTGGAC
>JBMLRS010000744.1:0-1324 GCA_049240905.1 Elsteraceae bacterium | reverse complement strand
TAAAGCGGGATCGAGATCGCGTGGATCGGCACCAGCAGGCCCAGCATCACCACGCCGAACAGAAACTCCCTCCCGCGAAACCGCAGCTTGGCCAAGGCGTAGGCCGCCGGGAAGGCGAACAACACCTGGAAGACCACGATCCCCGCGCAGACGATCACGCCGTTCATCAGGATCCGCGCCATCGGGATCCGCGTCATCGCCTTGCTGAAATTCTCCACCGCCGACCATTTGCTTGGCAGCAGCGACAGGCCGGAGGAGAACACCTCCGACGCCGGCTTCAGCGCGGTCGCGATCATCCACAGATAGGGGAACAGCATGATCGCCGCCCCCAGCGCCAAGAGGGCGAAGCGCGCGGCCCGCCCGAAGGTCAAGTTCGCGGTCATCCGTAATGCACCCGGCGATCCAGCGCCCAGGTCTGGATCAGCAGCAGGATCAGCAGCACCACGATGAACACCACCGCCATCGCCGAGGCCGGGCCGATATGCAGGAACACGAAGCCTTCCTGATAGATCGTCCAGAGCAGCACTTCCGACGCCTTGCCCGGCCCGCCCTGCGTGAGGGTGGCGACCGTCTCGAACACCTTCACCGCGTTGATCACGGTGATCGTCACCACGAACAAGGTGGTCGGCCCCAGCATCGGCCAGGTGACGGTGAGGAAGCGGTCCCAGGCGCTGCGGGCGCCGTCGATCTCCGCCGCGGCGTAGAGATCGCGGTTGATCGCGGTGAGGCCGGCCAGAAACAGCACCAGATTGAATCCGACCGCCTGCCAGATCCCGATCAGGGCCAGCGAGATCATCACATTGTCGCTGCTGCCCAGCCAGTTCACGGCGGGCAGGCCGATCAGCTTCAGGGTCAGGTTCAAGGGGCCGATGGTCGGGTGCATCAGGTACTGCCAGACCGTCGCCATCGCGACCAGCAGCGAGACCACCGGCAGGAAATAGGCGGCGCGGAAGAAGGCGCGGCAGCGCGGCTCGGATTCGATCAGTAAAGCCGCCCCCAGCCCGATCAGCACGGAGGCCGGGGTCACCAGCGCCACATAGGTCGCGGTGTTGCGGAAGCTGCGCAGGAAATTGCGGTCCTCGAACAGGTCCAGATAGGCGTCGAAGCCGATGAAGCGGATCTCCGGCACGCCCAGTTCGGCGTCGGTCAGCGACAGGACGAACACCGCTATCGTCGGCGCCACCAGCAGCGCCAGCATCAGCAGCACGGTCGGCCACAGCAGGCCCCAGGCCGCCAGCGCTTCGCCCGGATTGCCGGGCTTGGCCTTCGCCTGCGTCCCGGCCTGGGGTAGCGCGAGATCAGCCATGGACAGGCTGCGGCGCAT
>JBMLRS010000743.1:0-5393 GCA_049240905.1 Elsteraceae bacterium | reverse complement strand
CTGCCTGGTCATGCGCGCGACGATCTCCGAGCCGGTCGCGGATTTCCTGGAGTCGTTGGTCGGCGTGATGCTCGTCGGCCTTGGCGCGCATGTGCTCTACCGGCTATGGCGCGACCGGGTGCATTTCCACGCCCATCGCCACGCCGGGCAGAATCCGCATTTTCACGCCCATAGCCACCGGGCGGAGACCGCGCCCCACGCCGAAAGCGCGCATGCGCATGAGCATCCGGAAGGCTTGCCCTGGCGCACCCTGCTGGTCGGCCTGATGCACGGGATGGCGGGCTCCGCCTCCCTGATCGTGCTGACCGCGGCGAGCTTGGAATCGCCGGGTTGGGGCGTCGCCTACATCCTGCTGTTCGGCGCAGGCACCATCGTCGGCATGGGCTTGCTGAGCATGGTGATCGCCGCGCCGATCACGCTCACCGCGCGGTCGCTGACCGCCGCCAACTCGATGCTGCAGTTCGCCATCGGCGCGCTGACCGTCACCATCGGCGTCCGCACGCTGTTGGAGACGGCTCCGGGGGTGATGGCGACGCTGCTTTAGGCGTCCCGCCCTGCGATTGACGCAGAGCGGGGACTCCACGCTTAGACCAGCGAGACGTTCTTGAGCGGCAGGCTGCGCACCGGCTTCGCCACGGCGGAATTGATCGCGTTCAGCACGGCCGGGGTCACCACGCAGATCGTGGGTTCGCCGACGCCGCCCCAGAAATCGTAGGTCGGCACGATCACGGTCTCGACCTTCGGCATGGCGGCCAGCTTCAGGATTTCGTAGGTGTCGAAATTCTGCTCCACCATCCGGCCGTCCTTGACCGTGCATTCGCCGTAGAAGGCGGCGCTGAGGCCATAGGCGACCGAGCCTTCGACCTGGGCGGCGATCTGGTCCGGGTTGATCGCATGCCCGCAATTGAGCGCCAGAACCATGCGATGCACGGTGACCACACCCTTCGGGCTGATCGACACTTCGGCGGTGGCGGCCGAATAGCTGGCGTAGCCCATGAACTGGGCGATGCCGCGATGCCGGCCGGCGGGCAGGGGCTTGCCCCAGTCGCCTTTCTCGGCGGCGGCGTTCAGCACGGCCAGATGCTTGGGATATTCAGCCATCAGCGCGCGGCGGAACTCCAGCGGATCCTTGCCGGCGGCGCGCGCCACTTCGTCCATGAAGCATTCCAGATAGACGCCGTTCTGGTTGGTGTTCACCCCGCGCCAGGGACCGACCGGCACATGCGTGTTGCGCATGGCGTACTCCAACTGGAAGGTCGGGAAGCGGTACCCCATCTGAGCGTCGCCCGGCCTCTCGTAGAAGCCCTGCAACTGCCGCTCATCCTTGCCGTCGGCGATGGCGGCGGGATTGACGAAGGCGTTGATCGACTGACCTGACAGGCGGACATGCACGCCGTTCAGCTTGCCGGACTCGTCCAGGCCGGCGGTCAGCTTGCAGGCCGAGATCGGGCGATAGAAGTCATGGCTCATGTCCTCCTCGCGGCTCCAGATCATCTTGATCGGCGTGCCCGGGAACTGCTTGGCGATGGCGACCGCCTGGCGGACATAATCCTGCGTCCCGCCGCGCCGGCCGAAGCCGCCGCCTAGGTCCAGCTTGTAGACTTCGCATTTGCTGAGCGGCAGGCCCGAGGCTTCCGAGAGCGCCGCATGCGAGGCTTCGCCGTTCTGCGTCGGAACCCAGATCTCCGCTCGGTCGGCGTTGATCAGCGCCGTGCAGTTCATCGGCTCCATGGTCGCGTGGGCCAGGAAAGGCGTGCTGTAGACGACCTCCACCTTCTTGGCGGACGCCGCGATCGCGCCGAGGGCGTCGCCCTCCTTGCGGCTGACATAGGCGCCCTCGGCGGTCAGGCCGCTGCGGACATGCGCGTCGATCGCGGCGCTGGTGACGGTGGCGTTCGGCCCCTCGTCCCAGACGATCGGCAGCGCGTCGAGCGCGGTCTTCGCCCGCCACCATGTGTCCGCCACCACGGCGACCGTGGTGTCGTTCACCCTTACCGCGCCGCGCACGCCGGGCATTCCCTTGATCTTGGCCTCGTCGAAGCTGACCAGCTTGCCGCCGAACACCGGGCAGGCCTTGATCGCCGCGCATTGCATGCCCGGCAGCTTCACGTCGATCGCGAATTTCTTGGATCCGTTCAGCTTGTCCGCCGTGTCCAGCCGCTTCATCGGCTTGCCGGCGACCTTCCAGCTGCGCGGATCCTTCAGCGTGATGCTCTTCGGATCGGGCGGCGTCAGCTTGGCGGCGGCGGGAGCGATCTTGCCGTAATGCACGGTGCGCTTGCTGGCGGCGTGGCTGATCACGCCGTTGGAGACGGTCAGCTCGGCGACCGGAACCTTCAACTGCTCGGCCGCGGCCTGCAGCAGCATGAGGCGCGCCGCGGCGGCGCCCCGGCGGACATAATCCTCCGACGTGCGGATGCCGCGGCTGCCGCCAGTGCCCATCTCGCCCCAGGCGCGGTTGCGCGCCAAGCTCTGGCCCGGCGTCGGGTTTTCCGTGGAGACCTTCTTCCAGTCGCACTCCAACTCTTCGGCGACCATTTGGGCCAGGCCGGTCAGCGTGCCCTGACCCATCTCGGAGCGGGCGATGCGGATCACGCAGGAATCATCCGGCTTGATCACGACCCAGGCGGTGACCTCGGCGCCGGTCGCGGCGGCCCTGGGAGAGATCGAGGCGTTGGCGTCGAACGGCACGCCGAGGGCGAGGCCGCCGCCGGCGACGGCTGCGGATCCGACGATGAACTTGCGGCGCGAGACTTTGGCGGCGCGCCCGACGGTGACTTCGGTCATGAAGCGTCTCCTTGGGCTTGGGTTAGGGGCGCGACTTGTCGGCTGCGGCCATATGGACGGCGGCGCGAATGCGCTGATAGGTGCCGCAGCGACAGATGTTGCTCATGGCCTCGTCGATGTCGGCGTCGGTCGGCTTCGGCTTCTTCTTCAGGAGCGCGGCGGCGGCCATGATCTGCCCGGACTGGCAATAGCCGCATTGGGGCACGTCGAGCGCCGCCCAGGCCTTCTGCACGGGATGGGTCGAGTTGGCGGACAGGCCCTCGATCGTCACGATCTTGTCGCTTGGCTTGACGTCGGCGAGCCGGACGGCGCAGGAGCGCGTGACCTCGCCGTTCAGATGGATCGAACAGGCCCCGCATTGCGCGACGCCGCATCCGTATTTCGTGCCGGTCATGTCCAACTGTTCGCGCAACACCCACAGCAAAGGGGTGTCGTCCTCCACGGTCACGTCGTGGGTCTTGCCGTTGATGTTCAGCTTGGCCATCTGTCCCTCCCCGGAGCGTGGCGCTCAGCCGGCGTTGACCGTCGGTCTTGGCGCGTCGCTTTGTATGCGGGGAGCATGTGGCTGGAGCGGCGGGGAAGCAACCCCGCTCAACGAAACTGCGCGGATGAGCAGGAAGGGATCGCGCGACGCCGGGTCACGCGATCCTGGGCGGTCAGCCCTGACGGTCCGGGATCCGGACGATCAGCCCGTCGAGCGCGTCGGTCATGGTGAGCTGACAGCTGAGCCGGCTCGTCGGCTGGCGTTCGGCGGACACGCCGCTCAACAGATCGTCCTCGTCTTCGCTCATCGGGGGCAGCCGATCCGCGAAGGCCGGATCGACATAGACATGGCAGGTGGCGCAGGACAGGCAGCCGCCGCATTCGGCGTCTATGCCCGGAAGATCGTTCTGGATCGCCGCGCGCATGACGGTCGAGCCGTTGGACACCGTGAGGCGGCGCTCTTCTCCGGACTTCAGAATGTAGACGACAGACGGCACCAGCGCGCTCCTCAAGGAATGGATCAAGACCGGCTCGAACCTAGCGCCCGGCGCCGCGCTCGACAACCGGCCGTCGGAGGATCGGCCGTAAATTCGCCAGCCGGCGACGAAAGACGCCGCCTCGGCGTTGGGCCCGCGCCGGTCCCGCCCTACATTGTCGACGAGCGCGCCCGCTCGGATCGAGCCGATCCGAAACCGAAGAGCCGCGCGGGAGAGCCCGAATGCCGCAGAACCGAGATCGACGCCGCGCGCTCACGCTGGGATTGGGGGCGGCGGCCCTGCCGCTGACGTCGCTTCTCGGCCCGCGCGCGGCCGCGGCCTTGGAGCCGCTGAGGATCGGACTGATCGCCAGCTACACCGGGCCTTACTCCGACTACGGCCAGCAGATGGACAATGGCGTCGCGCTCTATCTGCAGCGCAATGGCGGCAAAATCGCCGGGCGCGGCCTGCAGATCATCAAGAAGGACACTGGCGGCCCCTCGCCGGAGAACGCCATCCGCTTCGCCCGAGAACTTGTGGTGCGCGACAAGGCGCATGTCATCGTCGGGTTGGATTTCAGCCCCAACGCGATCGCGATCGGCCCCGTGGCGACCGAGGCCAAGATCCCGGTGATCGTGATGAACGCGGCGTCCTCGGTCGTCACCACCCGATCTCCCTTCATCGCCCGCGTCTCCTTCACGGTGGCGCAGGTCTCCGCCCCGATGGCGCTTTGGGCCTTGAAGAACGGGATCAAGGAAGTGTCCACCATCGTGTCCGACTATAGCTCCGGCGTGGATGCGGAGAAGGCGTTCGCGACCGCCTTCACGGCGGGCGGCGGCAAGATCGCCAATTCGCTGCGCGCGCCGCTGAACAATCCGGACTTCGCGGCCTATGTGCAGCGACTAAAGGATGAAAGACCTCAGGCGGTCTTCATTTTCTTTCCATCGGGGCCGCAGCCGACCGCCTTCATGAAAGCGTTCAAGGAGCGCGGGCTCGACGCCGCGGGGATCACTCTGATCGGAACCGGCGAGGCGACCGACGACAGCTTTCTTCAAGCGCAGGGCGACGTCGCCCTGGGCGTCGTCACCGCGCATCACTACTCTTTCGCGCACCCCTCCGCGTTGAACCGCAGCTATGTTGCCGATTACGCCAAAGCCTTCGGCGCGAAGCTGCGGCCGAGCTACATGTCGGTCGCGGCCTATGACGGCATGGCGGCGCTGGCGGCCGCGCTGGAGAAGACCGAGGGCGCGGTCGACGGCGAGCGGATCATGGCGGCGCTGAAGGGGCTGAAGCTCGAGAGCCCGCGCGGCCCGATCGAGATCGACGCCGAAACCCGCGACATCGTGCAGACCATCTACATCCGCCGCGTCGAGAAGATCGACGGCCAGTATGTCAACGTCGAGTTCGACAAGTTCGACGCGGTCAAGGACCCGGGCAAGACGCCGTAAGGGTCGCTATTGGCTGAGCAACTCCGCGATCGCCTGTTTCAGGAAGGCGCGATCCGCCGGGATCGCCGCTGGGTTGCCGGCCCGATGGCCATAATCCGACGGGATCGGGCGCAGCTCTTTTGAGCGCGCGTTCACCAACTTCGGCATGTCGTCGGCGTTGTCGCGCACGTCGAAATAGCGGTCGGTCGTGCCCGGCATC
>JBMLRS010000742.1:0-2671 GCA_049240905.1 Elsteraceae bacterium | reverse complement strand
GAGGTTTCGTTCAGCGGCTCCAGCAGCTCGATCTTCGTGTTTGGCAGATTCACGAAAACCATGCGGACGCCCTGCTCCTCAACCACCATCGGCGCGGACACGTCGGCGCCCAGAACGCCGCGGTAGACCGCGCTCGCCGCTGCTGGATCCGGCACGGCGATGGCGACATGGTTCAAACGTCCGATCATCTTGCGCTCCCGTCTCTTGCTTCGCCGCGCGCCGGCAGGTTGGGCATGTCGCCGCGGGCCGGCCGCCAGCTTCCCGCCACGACCGCGATCAGCAGGCGGGTCGCCTTGCCGCTCCCGTCCTCCAGCGGCAGGGTCAGCCGCTCCCAATGGGTCGCCGCGATCTGCGACGGCGCCCAATGGCTTGAATAGAGCGGACGCCCCTTCGCCAGGATCGCGCGATACTTGATCAGGAAGAATTTCGCCCAGGTCTCGAAAGGATATTGCGACGTCAGCAGGCCGGTCAGATCCACGCCGAATCGATCGGCGATCAAACTGCCATGGAGCCGGTAGCGATAGTCCCATCCGTCGTCGACCACATCCAACAGGATCAGATTGCCAAGCACCGGGCCCAACTCCTCGGGGCGGAGTTGCTTCTGCAGCGGGAAGGCGGGGCCCCGCTCCATGGCGTTCCAGTAATCCAGGACAAAACGATGCTGATCTGACCCCAGATGGCTGGGATCGGGATCCCAAACCAGTTCCGGTTCTCTGATGCCTTCGACGTTGAACATCCGCTTCAACGAAGTGAACGCACCGGCCGCCACTTCGCACGCGATTTGATCGACTTTTACCCGGTCCATGCTGATCCCCGTGGTGCCCGCTGCCGGACTCGAACCGGCACGCCTGTGAAAGCGAGGGATTTTAAGTCCCTTGCGTCTACCGATTCCGCCAAGCGGGCATGAGGGACCAGCGTAACCAGCCGTCGAACGCTTGCCAATGACCCAGTGAGGCTCAGGTCTGATCAGGGTCGGCGGTCGGTTCGCCGCCCAGCTCGCGAACCAGAGACGCGACCGCCGCGGCGGCGGCCTCCAGGCGGGCGACGTCCGACGAGCGCAGCACCAGACTGGTGCCGAAGGCGCCGCGTCGGAAATACGGATAGCTGCCGATGTCGACGTCAGGGAAATCCGCCTGTATCGCGCCAAGCCCGGCGGCGATCACACCCTCGCCCAATCCGCAGGTCACGGTTCGGGATTCGACGACCGCGCCGCCCTTCAACCGAGCCGCCACGCCGTCGAACATGGCCTGGGCGATGCGCGGCACCCCCGCCATGACGAAGACGTTGCCGATCTGGAACCCTGGCGCCTTGGAGACAGGATTCTCGATCAGAATCGACCCTTCGGCGACCTCCGCCATCTTCAGGCGCGCCGGCGTCAGATCGCCGGGAGGATAATGGCTCTCCAGCATCGCCACTGCGCGCGGGTCGCGGATCAGGCGAACTCCGAACGCCTTGGCGACGCAGGCGGAGGTGATGTCGTCATGGGTGGGGCCGATGCCGCCCGTCGTGAAGAGATAGGTGTAGCGGGCGCGCAGATGGTTGACCGCCGCGATCACCTCCTCCTCCACGTCCGGCACCACGCGCGCCTCCCGCAGCCGGACGCCCAGCTCGCCCAGCTTCTGGGCGAGATAGTGCAAATTGGCGTCCTGCGTGCGGCCGGACAGGATTTCGTTGCCGATCACCAGCACAGCGGCGGTGACAATTGCTTCGCTCATCGCATTCCTCATTCTCACGCGCGGGCTATAGCATCATAGTTCGGACCCATGCAGCATCTTCCCAGGCTTTTCCTGGCCGCGGTCGCGTTGGCGACCCTCGCCGGGCTCGACTTCCGCCAAACCGCCGCAGCGCAGACCGCTGGCCAGACCGCTGGCCAGACCGCCGGGCAGCCCGAAGCCGCGAGCGGTTGGACCGCAAAGACCGTCACGCGAACGCGCGAGGAGATGATCGTCGCGGCCAATCCGATCGCGGCGCAGACCGGCGCGGCGATCCTGGCGGCGGGCGGATCGGCTGCGGACGCGGCGATCGCCGCGCAGGCGATGCTTGGGCTGGTCGAACCGCAATCCTCCGGTCTTGGCGGCGGCGGCTTCTTTCTGCATTGGCGCGCGGCGGATCGCACCCTCACGTCATTGGACGCGCGCGAAACGGCGCCCATGGCCGCCACGCCAGAACTGTTCCTGGCCCAGGACGGCAAGCCCCTCGCCTTCTTCGACGCCGTCGTCGGCGGTCGGTCGGTCGGCACTCCTGGCGTTCCGGCGCTGTTGTGGGAGACGCATCAGCGTTGGGGCAAACTTCCGTGGGCGGCGCTTTTCGCGCCAACCATAAAGCTGGCCGAAGAAGGCTTCGCGATCTCTCCACGCCTCGCGCGCCTGATCGCGGGAGACAAATATCTGGCGCGCGACCCGGCCGCCCGCGCCTATTTCTATCTGCCCGACGGCGCGCCGAAGCCGGCTGGGATGATCCTGAAGAACCCTGACTACGCCGCGACTTTGCGAAAGCTCGCCGAGGCGGGCCCCTCCGGCTTCTACAAAGGCCCGATCGCAGAGGCCATCGTCGCCGCCGCCGGCGCCGAACCCAACCCCGGAAAGCTCGCGACGAGCGATCTGGCCGCCTACCAGGTGAAGGAGCGGACGCCGGTCTGCGGCCCCTATCGGGGTCATCGGATCTGCTCCAT
>JBMLRS010000741.1:0-1796 GCA_049240905.1 Elsteraceae bacterium | reverse complement strand
GTCGATCAAGGTGATGAAGCGGCGCGCCTCGTTGTGGTTCGAAGGACCGAGCAAAGGAACGCCGTCAAGCAGCACGGTCTGGAAGGCGCCCGCGACCGCCAGATAATCGGACGGCCCCAGATTGGCCTTGCAGAGATCGTCGAAGCTGAAGCGCGCGACGCCCCGCGCGGCTTGAGCCACATGCAGCTTGCGGCCGTTCACGTCCAGATCGACCGGCGCGATGGTCAGGCCGTCGGTGAGATCCGCCCAGGTCGCGTCCATGTCCCTCTGCGCCTTGGCGTCGAGCGGGGCGTAATAGACCGGCCGGCCGGCGAGGCGGGCCAGGCGGTAATCGGTCGGCCCGTCCAGGCTGACCACATCCAGCTTGGCCTCGATCATCTTGATGAAGGGTTCGAACCGGTCGCGCTGCAGCCCGTCCTTATAGAGATCGGGTGGGGCGAAGTTGGATGTCGCGACGATCACCACGCCCTGCGCCATCAGCGCTTCGAACAGACGGCCGAGGATCATGGCGTCGGCGATGTCGTTGACCACGAACTCGTCGAAGCAGAGCAGCCAGGAGGTCTGCGCCACCTCCGCCGCCACCAGCGGCAAAGGATCGGACTGCGTGCCCTTGGTCTCCTGCCGGAAGACATGGAGTCGGCGGTGGATCTCGGCCATGAAGGCGTGGAAATGCACCCGCCGCTTGCGCTGCACCGGCGCGCCGGAGAAGAACAGATCCATCACCATGGATTTGCCGCGCCCGACCTTGCCGTGGATGTAGAGCCCACGCGGCTCCGGCGCGGTCTCCCGCTCGCGCTTGAACAGCCCGAGCCAGTTGGTCTTTTGCGGGCGCTTCGGCGCCCAGCCGCCCAGCGCGCGATGCAGCGCGTCCAACCGGGTCGCCACCTCCGCCTGTAAGGGATCCGCCTTGACGCGTCCTTCCGCGACCAAGGCCTCCAGCCGCCGTCGCGGCCCCGCCACCGACACGCTGTCGGTCAATAACTCGTCCAAAACACGCCTCTCGTCGCACCGCCTGAGAACTGCGGGCGCATCCTACAGGCCGCGCGTTTTTCAGGACAGAGGGGTTTACCGGAGGCGCCCCGCTATAGATGATGGGCGCGCCATGGCGTCGCTCTATCCCTCCTTTTTCACGGCTCCGGTCGCGCGCCTCGACCAGGGGCTCGCCGCGCACCGCGAAGGGCGGTTGAACGAGGCGGAGATCCATTACCGCGCCGTGCTGCAGGCCGAGCCCGACCATCCGGAAGCGCTGCATTATCTGGGCGTGATCGCCCATCAGACCGGCGGCCATGATCAGGCGATCGCGCTGATCACCCGCTCGCTGCAATTGCGGCCCGACGCGAACGCGACCAACAGCCTGGGCGAAGCGCTGCGCGCGGTCGGCCGACTGACCGAAGCGCTGGCCGCGTACGAGGCGACCTTGCTGCGCGACCCGACCCACCCCGCGGCGCTGGGCAATTGCGGGTTGGCGCTGCGCCAGCTGGGCCGCCCGACGGAGGCGGAGCAGGCCCTGATTCGGGCGATTCCGATTTCGCCGCATTGGCTGGATCTGCACCGCCATCTGGGTGAGCTGCGGCTGGCGCGCGGCGACGTCGAAGGCGCGCTGGCCGCGTTCGAAGGCGCGCTGGCGCAGAGCCCAGGCAACGTCGAGTTTCTCGCCCTCACGGCGGAGACGCTGACGCGGCTGGGCCATCTGGAGGTGGCTCTGACCCGGTTGGATGCGGCGGCCCCGCGCCGGCCCGCCCGCGCCGACCTGGATTACGACCGTGGCGTGCTGCTGCGCCGGCTGAACCCCATCC
>JBMLRS010000740.1:222-3282 GCA_049240905.1 Elsteraceae bacterium | reverse complement strand
GAAGGGATGGGATTCGAACCCACGATAGGTGTTTCCACCTATAACGGTTTAGCAAACCGCCGCCTTCAGCCTCTCGGCCACCCTTCCGCCGGATCGTCTCGGCTGTCATACACGGCGTATGCCGGGCTGGTGATAAAGGTCTCGGCGGTGGGTGTCAATGACGCCAGGCCGCCAGGGCGGCGCTTTTCGCGGGCTAATTGAGGAAGGGAACCGCCATGCCTTTGGCGACCGCGGGACGGGCGGCCAGCGCGTCATACCAGCGCTTCAGGTTCGGGAAATCGGCGAGGTCGATCTGCTGCCATTCATGGCGCGCGATCCAGGGGAAGCAGGCCATGTCCGCGATCGAGTAGTCGCCGGCGAGATAGGCGCTCCCCGCCAACCGTTGGTCCATGACGCCATAAATGCGCCTGGACTCGGTGGTGTAGCGCTCGATCGCGTAGGAGATCGGCTCGGGCGCGGCGCGACGGAAATGGTGCGACTGGCCCGCCATCGGGCCGAGGCCGCCCATCTGAAACATCAGCCATTCGGTCACCGCGGTGCGCTCGCGCACCGGCTTCGGCCAGAAACGGCCGGCCTTCTCCGCGAGATACATCAGGATCGCGCCGGACTCGAAAACCGCCAAAGGGCCGCCCTCGGCGTCCTGATCCACGATCGCGGGGATTTTCCCGTTCGGGTTCACCGCCAGGAAGGCGGGCTCGAACTGCTGTTTCTTGCCGATGTCCACGGAATGGACGGCGTAGGGCAAGCCCAACTCCTCCAGCAGGATGGAGACCTTGCGGCCATTCGGCGTGCCCCAGGTGTAGAGGTCGATCATGGCCGCGTCTCCCCTCTTCCGGCTGGCTTACGCCTTGATGGTGAACAGCTTGCCGAAATCGACCAGATCCAGCACCCGCGCGATCTGCGCGTTCGGCTTCTCCAGCGTCACAGGGATGTTCTTCTCCTTGGCGCGCTTCTGCAGGATCACGAACATCGCGAGCCCCGCAGAATCGACCAACGACGTCTTGCTAAGGTCGATCACCACCGCATCGGCGGGTTGGGTGAACACATCTTCGATGACTTTCCGGAATTCGGAATTGTCGCGGAAGGTGAGTTCGCCAGTCAGGCGCAGGGACACCGTTTTGCCGGCGCGCTCCAGGGTGCATTGCATCGAAAACTTCCTTTCTTGAATTACGCTGTCTCGTCTTGGGCGCGGCGCTAACTCGACAGCCGCTGCTTCAACAGATCGTTCAACAGAGCCGGGTTCGCTTTCCCGCCCGTCGCCTTCATCGTCTGGCCGACGAAAAAGCCGAAAAGCTTGTCCTTTCCGGAGCGATACTCGGCCACCTTGTCGGCGTGCTGCGCCATGATGTCCTCGATCGCCTTCTCGATGGCGCCGGTGTCGGTGACCTGCCTCAGGCCTTTCTCCTCCACCAGCTCGGCCGCCGTCTTCCCAGTCTCCACCATCATAGGGAAAACTTCTTTGGCGATCTTACCGGATAACGTCCCGTCGGAAATCAAATCCAGCAAGCCGCCCAGACGATCGGCGGAGACCGGCGACTCCTCGATGCCGACGCCAGCCTTGTTCAGCGCGCCGAACAGCTCGCCCATCACCCAGTTGGCGGCCAGCTTGGCGTCGCGGCCGGCGGCGACCGCCTCGAAGAACACGGCCGTCTCCTTTTCCGCCACCAGAACGCCGGCGTCATAGGGGGAGAGGCCGAAATCCTGGATGTAGCGGGCCTTGCGCTGGTCAGGCAGCTCCGGCATCGCCTGGCGCAGTTGCTCGATCCAGGCCGGATCCAGCTCGAGCGGCAGCAGATCGGGATCGGGGAAATAGCGATAGTCATGCGCCTGCTCTTTCGAGCGCATGGCGCGGGTGACACCGCGCGCGCTGTCGAACAGGCGGGTCTCCTGTCGGATCGTCCCGCCCTCCTCCATCACTTCGATCTGCCGGCGCGCCTCATAGTCGATCGCCTGCATCACGAAACGGATGGAGTTGACGTTCTTGATCTCGCAGCGCGTGCCCAGGCCTTCGCCCGGACGACGGACGGAGACGTTGGCGTCGCAGCGCATGCTGCCCTGCTCCATGTTCCCGTCGCAGGAGCCGATGTAGCGCAGGATCGAGCGCAGCTTCTTCAGATAGGCGCCGGCCTCCTCCGCGCTGGTCAGCTCCGGCTCCGACACGATCTCCATCAGCGCCACGCCGGCGCGGTTGAGGTCGACGTAGGTCATGGTCGGATGCTGGTCATGCAGGCTTTTGCCGGCGTCCTGCTCCAGATGCAGCCGGGTGACGCCGATCGAGCGGGTGACGCCATTGGGCAGATCGATCTGGATCGTCCCGCCGGTCACGATCGGCCGGGTGAACTGCGAGATCTGATATCCGGCCGGCAGATCGGCGTAGAAATAGTTCTTCCGGTCGAAGATCGAGACCGGATTGACCGTGGCGTTGATGCCCAGCCCGGTCTTCACCGCCTGCTCCACGCAGACCTTGTTGATCACCGGCAGCATGCCCGGAAAGGCCGCGTCGACCGGCGAGACCTGAGTGTTCGGCTCCGCGCCGAAGGCGGTGGCGGCGCCAGAAAACAGCTTCGCCTCTGAGACCACCTGGGCGTGAACCTCCAGGCCGATCACCATCTCCCACGGGCCGGTGCGGCCCTGCAACAGAACCTGGCTCATTTGGCGCCTCCCCGGAAACGCGACAGATCCGGCGTGGCCGAGAAGGAGGCCGCCAGCTCAAGCGCGCGGGCGCCGCGCACCACGGTCTCTTCGTCGAACGGCTTGCCGATCAGTTGCAGCCCCAGGGGAAGCCCGTCCGAAGACATGCCGGCCGGCACGGAAATCCCCGGAAGCCCCGCCAGGCTGGCCGGCACGGTGAATACGTCGTTCAGATACATCGCGATTGGATCGTCCATCTTCTCGCCGGCCGCGAAAGCCGGGGTCGGCGCTGTCGGCGTCAACAGCAGATCGACCTTCTCAAAAGCTTGTTTGAAATCGCGCGCAATCAACGCCCGCACGCGCTGCGCCTGCAGATAATAGGCGTCGTAATAGCCGGCCGAGAGCACGTAGGCGCCGATCAGGATGCGG
>JBMLRS010000740.1:0-212 GCA_049240905.1 Elsteraceae bacterium | reverse complement strand
GAACCCGGCGGCGCGAGTGTTCTCATACATTTCATCCAGGCTGTTCCCCGACACGCGCAGGCCGAAGCGCACGCCGTCATAGCGCGCGAGGTTGGAGGAGGCTTCCGCCGGCGCCACAATATAGTAGGTGGCCAACGCGTATTTGGTGTGCGGCAGGGAGACCGGCAGGATCTCGGCGCCCGCCTCCTTCAACCAGGCGAGGCCCTGATCCC
>JBMLRS010000739.1:0-10202 GCA_049240905.1 Elsteraceae bacterium | reverse complement strand
CACGCCACGCGGCTCGCGCGGCTATGAGGTGGTCGAAGTCCGCTTCGGCTAAGAGTTCGTCAGGGTCGTGACGCGGGGCGCGGCTCCCGGCGCCATGCGCGCCACGATCTTACTTTCGCTCACCCAAATCATTGGTTGGACCACGACCTTCAGCGCCCCTGCGGTGCTGGGGCGTCCCATGGCGTCCGATTTCGGCGCGTCGCTGCCAGTGATTTTCGCCGCGGCCTCGGTCTTTCTGGTGGCGCTGGCGCTCGCCTCGCGTCCCTTGGCCCCGGCTTTTCCGCGGTTCGGCGCCCGACCGATCCTGATCGTCGGCTCGATCTGCACCGCGCTTGCCTTGGTCGCGCTCTCCTTCGCGCGCTCGATCGAGGTCTATTTCGCGATCTGGTTCGCTTTGGGCTGCTTCGGCGCGATGACCCTGTCGACCGCCGCCCATACCCGCATGGCGGAGCTGCTGGGCGCCGACGCCAAGCGCGGGGTCGCCACGATCATGCTCGCCTCCGGCATCTCCAACACGATCGGCTTTCCGGCGACCGAGGCGCTGCTGCAATGGGTCGGCTGGCGCGACACGTTCCTGGTCTTCGCCGTCATTCAGCTTTGCGTCTGCGCGCCGGCGCATTTCTTCACCGGCGGATCGGGGCCGGAACGTTCGGACGCGGATCGGTCAGCTCCGCCGCGAACGGCGCCGACGCTCGATCCCCGCCAGTCTCGTCTTTACTTCTTCCTGATGCTGGCGATGGCGCTGATCGGCTTTGTGACCTGGGGCCTCTCGGTCGCCTTCATCGAACTGTTCCGCGCCCTTGGCGTCGGATCGCTGGAAGCCCTGTCGATGGCTTCTGCGGTCGGGCTGTTTCAGGTCGCCGCGCGCGTGATCGACCTTATCCAGGGACGTCGCGTCTCGGCGCTGGCGACCACCTGCGCCTGCATGGCCGCCACTCCCTTGGCCTTCGTGATCTTGTTCCTGGGCGACGGGGTCTGGGCCGCTTGGCTGTTCGTGGCGGTCTATGGTCTGGCCAGCGGCGCGATCAGCGTCGCCCGCCAGACCCTGCCGCTGGAGATGTTCGACCCGCGCGACTACGGCTACCTGATGTCGCGCATGGCGCTGCCGTCAAATCTGGGCTACGCCGCCGCCGCCCCGCTGTTCGTCTGGCTGATCGAGAGCCATGGGCCCCGCGCCGCCGCCCTGTTGGCCTTCCTCCTGGCGCTCGCCGCCCTGGGCTTCATGCTGGTGGTGGCGCGGACGGCGCGAGGAAAATAAATTTCGACCAATCAGCAATAAAACCCTCACCCTCAGCCTTTCGAAGGGTGATTTAGTGACGCGCCGTTTCAGTACTACCTCACCCTTCGACAGGCTCAGGGTGAGGGCTCTTTTTACGATGTGCTTGATTGCTTCTTGTTGAGCTTCTCCACCTCACCCAACCACCGGCGTCTCTCCCGCCAGCACCTTCTGAAACACGCTCCTGTCGATGTTGCCGCCGCACAGGATCACGCCGACCTTCTTTCCCTGCATGCGCGCTCGTTCCTGGGTGAGGGCGGCCAAGGGCGCGGCGCCGGCGCCTTCGGCGAGGTTGTGCGTGTCCGTGTAGTAGGCGCGGATGGCGTCGGCCACTTCATCTTCGGTCACGGTCACCACGCGCGCGGCGCCCTTTTGGATGATGTCGAACGGCTCCGGCATCGGCACGCGGCAGGCCATGCCGTCGGCGAAGGTGTTGGCGGAGTTGGTAGGAATCGGGCGACCCGCTTCCATCGAAAGGGCGAAGGCCGGCGCCTTCTCCGCCACCACGCCGATGATCTCGGTCTTCAGCCCCAGGAGATCGCGCACAGTGATCAGCCCGCAGATGCCGGAGCCCATGCCGATCGGCACATAAACCGCGTCCAGATCCGCCCAGGCGGAGAACAGCTCCATCGCGTAGGTCGCCACCCCCTTCACCAACTCGACATGGAAGGAGGGGACCATGTGATAGCCGCGCTCCTCGCCCAGCTTGGCGGCGATGCCCCGGCATTCGTCGAAATCCTTGCCGGCGATCAGCACTTCTCCGCCGAAGGCCGCCATCGCCGCGTTCTTCTCGGTGGAGTTCCCCTCCGGCACGACGATCAGGCAGGGTAATTCATTGCGCGCCGCAGCGATCGCGACGGACTGGCCATGATTGCCCCGGGTCGCGGTCACCAGCCCCGGCGGCAGGCCGCCGCGCCGCAACGAGTCGACGTAAACCAAGCCGCCGCGCGCCTTGAAGCTTCCGGTCGGCGTATGGTTCTCATGCTTGACCACGACCTCCATCCCCAGACGCTTGCGCAGCAGCGGCCAGGCGTAGGCCGGCGTGGCGGGCACGAGGCTGCGGACGATCTTCGTCGCATCGTTGAGGGCGTCGAGCGTGAACAAGGGCGTCTCCCTGGCGGTTTTTCTAAGGCTTACAGCATTCCTGCCTGGTCGCCCAGGCGATGGATGGCGAGGCTTTGCGGCGTGAGTCCTGGCTGACTCCGGCAGTTCCTGGGATTTGCGGGACGCGACGCTGGACGGGTATGGCGATTGCTTGGCTTAATCAGGCTATGCCAGGAGGAAATCTGATGGACAGCAGGGTCGAACTGCCGGCGGCGGCTTACTTCTGGGGAGAGCCGCCTCTGGGCCAAGCCAAGGCCGCGCCCGGGATCTTCTACACCGACGAGGCGATCTTCCGCGCGGAGATCGAGCATATCCATCTGAAGAACTGGTTCTTCGCCGGCCGGGTGGAGGACGTCGTCAATCCCGGCGATTACAAGTCGATCGAGACCGTGGGCGGCCCCGTTCTCCTGATCCGCGGCCAGGATGGCGTTTTGCGCGCCTTCGCCAACGCCTGCCGGCATCGCGCCTCGCTGCTGTTGGACGGCTGCGGCGCGGTCAAGACCATCACCTGCCCCTACCACGCCTGGGCCTATCGCCTGGATGGAACCCTGTTCAGCGCGCCGGGCATGCGCGAGGTGCCGGGCTTCGACAAGGAGGCCCACCATCTGGTCGCCGTGCGGATGGAGATATGGGAGGGCGCGATCTTCCTGAGCTACGACGACGACGCGCCCGATCTCTTGACCCATCTGGGCGATCTGCCGGCGGTGCTGGCCTCGCACCGCTTCGGTGAGATGGTGAAGACCTGGGAGATCGAGATCGAGACGCGGTGCAACTGGAAGGTCCTGCTCGAAAACGCCATGGAGTCCTACCACACCGGCATCGTCCACGCGCCGACGGTCGGCGCGCAGACCAGCGTCACCCTGCAGACGCAAGGGGAGTGGGAGACGATCCAGGTGCTGTCCGACGCCTCGATCGCCGTGCTGAACCAGGAGCCGCCCTTTCCGCCGATCCAGGGCCTGTCGCCGCAATCCCAGCGCGGCACCTATTTCACCCTGATCCAGCCGACCACCCAGTTCGCCTGTGCGCAGGATTGCATCTGGTGGCTGTCGGTCCGGCCGGTCGCGGTCGACCGCAGCGTCCTGTCGGTCGGCGGCTGTTTCCCAAAGCCTTACACCAAGTACGCGGATTTCGAGGAACGCGCGAAGCCCTACTATGAACGGTGGGAGGCGGTGGCGCGCGAGGATGTCGGCATTCTGGAGCTGCAGCAGCGCGGTCTGTCCTCGCGCCGCGCCGCGCCCGGCGTGCTGTCCTGGCGCGACGATCGGGTGCTGGCGCTGAACGACTGGGTGATCAGCCGCCTGCCGGCGGAGATCCGCGCGCGCCTGGGGCGCTGAGCCTTCTCAGAACGTCCGGACGAGCGTGAGCGAGACGCTCGGCTGGAGATCACGCTCCGAGATCGGGCTGCGCGCGGCGTCCCCGATCAGGTTGGAGACGCCGGCCGACAGGTTGAGACGCCAGGCCGGAGTGAAGGCGTAGGTCGCGTCAACACCAAAGGTGACGCTCTTGAACCCCGCTTTGGCGTCGAAGCGCTTCAGGCCCGCCTGCGACCGCGCGGCCTGGGCGCGCGTGATCGAGAAGTAGGTGGACATGTGTTCGGCGTCCGCCCAGGCAGCGCCCAGGCTCGCGCCGATCGAGAGGCGCTCGGTGACGGGGTAGCTGGATCCAAAGCCGAAATTCACGGCCGTGCCCGCCTTGCCGCTTAACGCGCTCTGCGTATCGACGCGAAAACTGACCGGTCCGACCGGGACTTCCACGAAAACGCCTCCCGCCGCCGCCAGCTTTACGTCGCCCAGGCCGCGCAGACGGCTATCGTCCCTCTCCCTGCGTTCGTTCACCGTGCTCAGGAGGGCGCCGAAGGTGACGCTGTCCTCCTTGCCGAAGGCGACCCCGACGCCGCGGTCCAACCCCGCGAAGACCGTCGTGCCCCACTCGCCGGTTGAGCGCCATTGCGCGTTGGCGATCACGGTCGGCCCCGCCTCCAGCTTCTTGGACCCTTCATACTTGGGGCCGAACCCGCCGCCGCCGCCGAGCGAGAAGCTCCAGCCGCTTTTGGCGGCGGCGGGATCGGCCGCGAGGGCGTCGT
This sequence comes from Elsteraceae bacterium, assembly GCA_049240905.1. Classification (GTDB taxonomy): domain Bacteria; phylum Pseudomonadota; class Alphaproteobacteria; order Elsterales; family Elsteraceae; genus JBMLRS01. Next base: position 5,739 of record JBMLRS010000739.1, on the reverse strand, counting down.
TGATGGAAATCAGGGTGAGGCCGGAGGCAAAGAGGATACGCGAGAGCATGACGATGGCTTTCCAATACGAAGAATTCAGGGAATGAGCCCTTGTCGCCCGGAATATTTACGTGAAGATTGCGTCGAATAAGATTTGCGCTCTTTTTCCGTCGCTCCCTTCGCAAGCCCTGCGCAAGGCGCGCGGCCTAGCGTCAAGAACGGGCGGCGATGCGCAGCCAGCTCAACAGGCTCGGAGATTTCCTGTGCGGATCCTGCTGGTGGAGGACGATGAAGAGCTTGCGGCTGCGCTGGTTCAGGTTCTGACGCGACGCTCCTTTCTGGTCGATCGCGTCGCCTGCCTCGCCGACGCGCAGATGGCGCTGGAGCGCACGCCTTATCAGATGGTGCTTCTCGACCGTCGCCTGCCCGACGGCGACGGCCTGTCCGCGCTGCCCGCCATTCGGCGGCTTCGCCCGCCGCCGCCCGTGCTGATGCTCACCGCGCTGGACGGCGTGAGCGAGGTGGTCGCCGGTCTCGACCGCGGCGCCGACGACTATGTCGCCAAGCCCTTCGAGGTCGAGGAGCTGCTGGCGCGGATGCGGGCGCTGCTCCGCCGGCCGGCGGTTCAAGTCGCGGACCTGGTGTCCTTCGGCAAGCTGACCTACGCGCCGGAACGCCGGGAGGCGGCGGTGGACGGCGCGCCGCTGCTTCTGCCCCGGCGCGAGCTTCTGGTGCTTGAGGTCCTGCTGCGCGGCGCCGGGAGGGTCGTCACGCTCGAGAGTCTCGAGGTCGCCGTCTACGGCATTGACGACATTGTCGATCCGACCTCGATCCGGCCGCACATCTCGCGCTTGCGCAGGCGGCTGGAGGACGCGGGGTCGGGCGTGACGATCAGCGCGCTGCGCGGGATTGGCTACATGCTGCGGCGGCAGTGATGCGCCCCCCTTCGCTGGCCCGCCGCATCATCGTCGCGCTGCTGGTCTACCAGACCGTGGCCAGTCTGCTCGGGGCGACCCTCGCCTCAATCCTGGACTGGCGGCGTTCCGAGACAAAGCTCTTCGGCGCTCAGCTTGCGGTCGAGTTGGTCGGCGCCGCCGTGCGAACGACCAGCGAGGGCCGGCTATCCATTGAAGAGACGCCCGAGCTGTCGCGTCTCGCCGCCCGGAATCCCGGCCTGTGGTATGCGATCCAGGACGGCGCGACGACGCTATGGTTCGGCGGGCCGGCCCCGATCACCTCAGACCACCCCATTTTCGCAATGGAGGGCATGCTCTCGACGATGATCGATGACCCGGCGAGGGGACTGATCGCCGCTGGCAGGATCCCGTCGCCCGCTGGGCAGGCGCCGTTGATCGTCGTGGGAAACGTGGCCACGGATATGCGGGCCTTCCTCACGTTGCTTCTTGATCTGCTGGGGGCCGTGATCGTCTACGTGGTCCTTCCGCTCACGCTCGGCGCGATCCTGATCGTCGGTTGGGTCATCCGCCGGGTCCTGGTCGGCGTCGAGTCGGCGGCGACGGCGGCGGCGGCCGTCCAGCTGACGACGATCGGGCGGCGCCTTCCCGAGCCCGGCGTGCCGAAGGAGATCCTGCCGCTGGTCAAGGCCTTCAACGCCGCGCTCGCGCGGCTTGACGAGGGGCATGCGCGGCAGCGCCGCTTCATCGCCGACGCGGCGCATGAACTGCGCACGCCGATCGCGGTCCTGCGCACTCGGCTTGACATGCTGCCGGACGACCCGACCAAGGAGAAACTGACGGCGGACGTTCGGCGACTCTCCCATCTCGCGCGTCAGCTGCTCGAGACCGAGAGCGCCCGATCGCCGCCCGCCTCACAAATGCCGGTGGATCTCGTGAAGCTGGCGCGCGAGGTCGCCACGGATCTGGCGCCGCAGGCCGTCGCCGCCGGCTATGAGATCGCCTTTGACGCGGATTGTCCCACGGCGACCGTCATGGCGGATGAAGGGGCGATCCGCCGTGCGATCGTCAATCTCGTCGACAACGCGATTCGGCATGGCGGCGGCCGGGGCTGCATCACCGTCATGGTCCAATCGCCGTCGCGCCTGATCGTGGGCGACCAGGGGCCCGGCGTGCCGGGCGAACTCCAGGACCGGATCTTCGAGCCGTTCTTCCGTGGCGCGTCGACCGGAACCGGCGCCGGGCTCGGCCTCAACCTGGTCCGAGAGATCGCTCGGACTCATGGCGGCGGCGTCCGTCTGCTCGATCGGGACGGCCCCGGCGCGCGCTTCGAGCTCAGCCTGCCGGAAGCCCCTCTGATGGAGCCGCTCCCGCGCCAAGGGCCTTGAACAGCGCCGCAGCGGCGATCGCCTCGCTCCTCAGCGCCTCCGCTTCCTCCATCTCGGCGTCGAGCAGGGCGGCGGCGGCCTCGAACGCCTCGTCTTCCGCCGCCAACCCCGCCTTCTGCAGCGTCGCCGCTCGCGCCGCCGTTCGTGCGGCCCGGTCGCGGGTCAGCGCCGCGGCGTCGGTCCGCCGATAGGCCGTCTCCAGCCGACCGATCGCCGCCTCCGCGTCCGCGTAGCCGTCCAGAACGGCGAGGCGATGGTCCTCGACCGCGGCCCGCCAGCCGGCGAGGCGCGCGTCGCGCACCGCGCGCCGCGCTCCCCAGTCGAACAGCGGGATCGTCAAGCCTGGCCCGCCGCTCAGGATCGTCAGGGGGCCGCTCAGCTGGTTGCCGATCAGGTTGGCCCCGCTGATCAGCGACCCCATCAGCGACAGGCGCGGCAGCATGTCCGCTTGCGCGATTCCGACCTGCGCCGCCGCCGCCGCGATCCGGGCTTCGGCGCGTCGCACGTCCGGACGATGGCGCAGCAGATCGGCCGGCAGCGACTCAAGCGCCATCCGCGCCGTCCGAAGCGGCTCGGCCGGCATGGCTAGCCGGGGATCAGGCGTCGCGCGGCCGGCCAGCACGGCGAGGCGCAGCAGCGCGTCGCGCGCCGTCGCCTCCTGTTGGAGAAGCCGGGCGCCGGCCTCGACCCGCGCGCCGTCCGCGCGGTCGACCTCCGGGTCAGCGCCGATTCCGGCGTCCCGCCGTCGCGCCGCCAGCGCCCGCAGCCGGTCTCGGAGCGCGGCCATCTCCGCCAGCAGTTGGCTCTGGCGCTGAGCCGCGCGCAGGTCGGCGAAGGCGCGCACCATCTCCGACGCCAGGGTGACGCGCGCGGCCGCAAGGTCCGCCGTCGCGACTTCGGCCTCGGCCTCGCCCGCAGACCGGTCCGCCGCGAGGCGCCCGAACAGATCGATCTCCCAGCTCGCGTCGAAGCCGGCCGTGCGGATCACGGTGTTCCGGTTGGGTCCCAGCGAGTCGCCCGCCGTGTCGAGCGCGGTCGGAATGGTCGCGCGGGACTCCAGGGAATCGCCGTCGCCCCGGCCTTGCAACCGGCGGTCGCCCCGGATCTGCGCCGAGCCGTTGACCCGCGGTCGCCCGGCGACCTCGGCTGGTCGCATCAGCGCGCGCGCCGCCTCCAGCCGCGCCGCCGCCGCCGCGACGCTTGGCCCGGCGGCGAGCGCGTCCGTCACCAGGGCCGGCAGCAGCGGGTCGCCAAAACCCTCCCACCAGGGATCGGGCCACGTCGCCTGAACGCCTGCGGTCGCCGGAATGGTCGCGCTGTTCCGCCAGGCTGCGGGCAGAGCGGGCGGCTCCGGCGGCTCCAACCGGGCGCAGCCGGCCAGCCCTATGGCCAGCCCGATCAACAGAGAAAGACGCATACCCGAGCCATCCTTAAAGGTCTCTGGATCGCTCCCTAGGCTTGCGGTCGTCTTGCGCGATGGGCGCAAGCGCCATGCAAGGAAAGGGGCGCATGAGTCGTGCCCGGTGATCGAAAAAAGAGGACGCGCATGACTTCAATCCGAAATCCGACGCGCTTGGGACGCAGGGACTGGCTTTGACCAAACTGTACGTGCCGCTCGCCCGGCAGACGCTGCTGCATGACTGGCGGCGGTTCTTGCCGGCGATGCTCGCCATCGCGTTCTCGAGCCTGCTCGTTCTGGCTCAGGTCGCGCTGATGTTGGGACTGTTCTCGACGATCACCGTGTTCGTGACGGCCTCCAAGGGCGACCTCTGGGTCGGCTTTCCGGGAACGCAGTCGGTCGACGCAGGCCGCCCGATCCCCGGCGGGGCCGAGGTGATGCTGTATCGGAACCCCGCCGTGCTTCGCGTCGAACGGCTGCAGTGGGCTGGCGGGGACTGGCGCGCGCCGCGGGGCGACCGCGGCGGCGTGAGCGTCGCCTTGACGGGGGTCGATCCGCGGCCCGACGGAATGGTGCTGGCCGGTCGGCTGTCGACTGAGCAACGCCTGGCGCTGGTTGAGCCGGGCGCGGTGATTCTGGACGAGGCCGACCTCGACAAGCTCGGCGTGGCCGTCGGCGACACGGCGGAGATCGGCGGTCGCCGCGTGCGCGTCGTGGGGACGACCGCCGGGTTGCGCGGAGTCGGCGCCGTCAATGTCGTGGCCTCGATCGCCACCGCCGCCTTGGTCGAGCCGCAGCTCCGGCTGGGTGACGACGTCGTGTATTTCGTGGTGAAGCTGCGGCCGGGCGCCGATCCGGAACGCGTGCGCGACGCTCTCAACGCGGGTCCGGCCCCCCGTCGGTTCGAGGCTTGGACGGCCCGCGAACTCGCCGACCGCACGCTGGCGTACTGGATCCTCGAGACCGGGCTGGGCGTCGGCGTGGCGTTTTCTTCTTCGATCGCGCTCCTGGTCGGGGTGGCGATCACGAGCCAGACCCTCGCCTCGGCGGTCGCCGGCTCGATCCGCGAGTTCGCGACGCTCAGGGCGCTCGGCGTGCCCGCCGGCTGCCTGCGGCGCATCGTGCTGGCGCAGGCCAGCTGGCTGTCGGCGGCGGGGTTGATCGTGGCGGGGGCGGTTGGAGCCGGCCTCGTGGCGTTGGCGCGCGCTCTGTCCGTGCCGATCTCGGTCGGCCCCGGGATGTCGGTCGCGGTCGTCGGGTTGGTCGTCGTCATCGCCCAGCTCTCGGGTCTGGTCGCGCTGCGTCAGCTTCGCCAGGCCGATCCCGGCCTGTTGCTGCGTTGAGCGCGCCATGACCGGCATGACCATCGCCGCGGACGGCCTCCGCAAATCCTTCGGGACCGGCGCCAGCGCGATCCGCGTGCTGGACGGCCTCGCCTTCGTCGCGAGACCCGGAGAGATGACCCTCATCGCCGGTCCCTCCGGCTGCGGCAAGAGCACCCTGCTCGCGATTCTGAGCGGGCTGAGCCGTCCGGACGTCGGCACGGTGACGATCGGCGCGACGCCGATCTGGAGCCTGGACGCGCGCCGTCTCGATGCGTTCCGGCTGGAGAACTGCGGTTTCGTCTTCCAGGGCTTCAACCTGTTTCCCGCCGCCACGGCCCTGCAGCAGGTCCTGCTTCCGCTCGGTCCGCTCGGCCTGTCGCGAGACCAGGCTTTCACCCGCGCAAAAGAGGCTCTTGAGCGCGTCGGCCTAAGCCACCGCCTGGATCATCGTCCGGCCGAGCTGTCCGGCGGCGAGAAGCAGCGCGTGGCGATCGCGCGGGCCCTGGCGAAGCGGCCGCCCTTGCTGTTCGCCGACGAGCCGACCAGCGCGCTCGACAAGGAAAACGGCGGCGCCGTCGGCGTTCTGCTCGGCTCCGCGGCGCGCCAGGACGGGGCGACCGTGCTGTGCGTCTCCCACGACGCGCGGCTGATCGACATCGCCGACCGCCTCGTCACGATGGAGGATGGCCGAATCTTGAGCGACAGCCGCCCGACCGCGCTGGGGGACAGGTGAG
>JBMLRS010000738.1:0-1359 GCA_049240905.1 Elsteraceae bacterium | reverse complement strand
CTACGCCGCCGATGTCGAGCCGTCGCTGAAGATGATGCGGATGCTGCGCGATGCGTTGGGCCCGCAGGCCATCCTGCGGATCGACAGCAACATGTCCTATTCCCTGCCCACCGCGATCTATGTCGCGCGCGAGCTGGAGGGGCTGAACATCCGCAATTGGGAAGATCCGGTCAGCTCACCCGAAGAAATGGTGAAGCTGCGCCGGCATTGCGCCATTCCCTTCTCCGTCCATAACCCGGATCTGCGCCGCTTCGTGGCGCTGGGGGTTCCCGACGCGATCTGCACGGACGTGACCGTCCATGGCGGGATCGGCCGGGCCTGGAAATTCATCGCCGCCTGCGAGGCGATGGGCGTGGATTTCTGGTGCTATTCCGGCGATTCAGGCGTGGCGAGCGCAGCCTATCTGCATCTCTGCGCCGCCTCTCAATGGATCAGGGAGCCGAGCCAATCCCTGTTCCGCATGCAGCCGACCGACGTGATCGCCGAAGGCCCGTTCCGCCCGAAGAACAACACCGTGCGCGTGCCGGACGGGCCGGGATTGGGCGTCAGCTTGGATAAGGACAAGCTGGCCCACTGCCACAAGCTGTTCGTGGAGGATGGCCCCTACGACAAGTTTTACGACCCGGACCGCCCGGGCGTGCTGCGCCGGCTGCCGCTGTCGTAATAAAGAATCTCCTCAAGCTTCAATATCTTACCTCACCCTGAGCCTGTCGAAGGGTGCGGCGCGGTAGACGCCAAAGCGTTTGCTCGACCCTTCGACGGGGCTCAGGGTGAGGGGAGTTTTGCTAGGCGCCGCGAACGACTTGAGGGCGAGCAGGCCTACGCCACCGCCTTCAGCTGCGGCGCGGCCGGCGGCAGGGCTTGCGCCAGGCGGCCGCCGATGCGGAAGGGATGGATGGCTTGGGCGAGGCCGGTCGCGCGGTCGAAATCGATCGAGACGCCGCAGACCGTGCCGGGGCCCTCGGCGGGCGTGTTGCGCTCCCCTGGCATCTTGCGGATGAATTTCTGCATGGAGATCTGCTTCTTCATGCCAATCACGCTGTCGTAATCCCCGCACATGCCGGCGTCGGTCTGATAGGCGGTGCCGCCGGGCAGGATCTGGCCGTCGGCGGTCGGGATATGGGTGTGGGTGCCGACCACGAAGGTGGCGCGGCCGTCGCAGTGATGCGCCAACGCCATCTTCTCCGAGGAGGCCTCGGCGTGCACGTCGATCAGGATCGCGTCGACCGTCTGGCCCATGCGGTGCTTGGCCAGCTCGCGATCGACCGCGGGGAACGGGTCGTCCAGCGGATCCATGAACAGCCGGCCCATCACGTTCATCACGAAGATCTTCGCGCCGTTGCGCGCGGTGAACAGATG
>JBMLRS010000737.1:0-4781 GCA_049240905.1 Elsteraceae bacterium | reverse complement strand
CTTGCCGTTCGCGGTTCTGGTCACCTCCAGCCTGTTCGTCGGCATTCCCAGGGATCTGGAGGAAGCGGCTTGGATCATGGGCTGCACCGGGCCGCAGGCCTTCATGAAAGTGGTGCTGCCGATCGCCGCGCCAGGATTGGCCGCCACCTCGATCTTCGCCTTCGTGATTTCCTGGAACGAGGTGTTCGCGGCGGCGGTGCTGTCGGTCCAGAACCGGCCGCTCACCGCCTATCTGCTCTCGGTCCTGTCGGAATCGCCGCTGCATTTCCGGTTCGCGGGGGGGCTGTTCCTGATCGTCCCCTCCGTCGTCTTCATCTTCGCCGTGCGGAAGTATCTCTTCAGCATGTGGGGCATCTCGAACAGGTGACGCATGGTTGACATCACGATCTCCGCCGTCGAGCGCCGCTATGGCGCCTACCATGCGCTGAAAAGCGTCTCGCTGGACGTGAAGGACCAGGAGTTCGTCGTGCTGCTGGGGCCGAGCGGCTGCGGCAAGACCACGCTGCTGCGCGCCATCGCCGGCCTTGATCACGTCGATGCCGGGTCGATCCGCCTGGGTTCGCGCGACGTGACCAACGAGCCCGCCCGCAAGCGCGGCATCGCCATGGTGTTCCAGAACTATGCGGTGTTCCCGCACATGACCGTGTTCGAGAACGTCGCCTTCGGGCTGCGCATGCAGAAGGTGGACGAGGGCGCGGTGAAAAGCGCGGTCGAGGCGGCGGCGGAGATGATGCGCATCACCAGCTATCTGCAGCGCTACCCAGCTCAGCTGTCCGGCGGGCAGCGGCAGCGCGTGGCTTTGGCGCGCGCCTTGGCGGTGAAGCCGGCGGTGCTGCTGATGGACGAACCGCTGTCGAACCTCGACGCGCTTCTACGCCTCGAGATGCGGGCGGAGCTGAAGGCGGTGCTGGCGCAATCCAAGACCACCACGATCTATGTGACCCATGACCAGGTGGAGGCGATGGGGCTCGCCGATCGCGTGGCGGTGATGCAGGAGGGGCGGATCGTCCAGTATGAGCCGCCGATGCAGGTCTACGCTCAGCCCGCCTCCACCTTCGTCGCCGGCTTCATCGGCAACCCGCCGATGAATCTTCTCGCCGCCAAGCGCGATGGGGCGGGTGCGGCCCTGTTGGGCGGCGCGTCCTTCGCCGCCCCCGGCGCCGGCCCGATCCTGCTGGGCGTGCGCGCGGAGGAGCTTGAGCTGGTGGAGACGGGCGCCGGCATGCAGGCCAAAGTGCGAGTGGTGGAGCCCTTGGGTCCGAGTCAGTTGGTGACGGTGGAGATCGACGGGCAGATGGCGCGTTTGGACCTGTCCAACCGCGAGAGAGTGGCGCCGGGAGACAGGATCGGGCTCAGCCCGCGCCCCGGCGCCTTGAGATGGTTCAATCCGGAAGGGGGCCTGCGGGCGTCATGACGAAGAAAGCAACGATGGCGGAGACCGCCATCGCGATCCTGCGCGCGAATGATCGCGGCGGCTACACGGTGCCCACCGCCGGCCTCTACCCCTTCCAATGGAACTGGGACTCCGCCTTCTGCGCCATGGGCTTCGCGACCTTCGACGAACCGCGCGCCTGGCGGGAGCTGGAGACGCTGTTCTCGGGCCAGTGGGAGGATGGCCTGGTTCCCCACATCATCTTCCATGCGCCGACCGACAGCTATTTCCCGGGGCCAGAGGTCTGGGGCACGCCGACCGGAAAAGGCCGCCCGCGCACCTCCGGCATCACTCAGCCGCCGGTCGCCGCGATCGCCGCCCGCGCGATCTGGGAGCGCGCTGACAATAGGGAGTTGGCGGAGGCGAAGATGCGGGCGCTTTACCCCAAGCTGCTGGCGTCGCATCGCTGGTGGCGGCGCGCGCGCGATCCGGAAGGGAGCGGCCTGGTCGCGCTGCTGCATAACTGGGAGTCCGGGATGGACAACAGCCCGGTCTGGGACGCGGCGCTGGATCGCACGCCGCGCACGAAGACGCCGTATCAACGCAAGGACACCGGCCATGTCGACGCGAGCATGCGGCCGCGCGCGATCGACTATGACCGTTACGTGCACCTGATTGAAACCTACCGCGAGGCTGGGTGGGACCCGGCGAAAATGTGGGCGGCGGCGCCCTTGAAGATCGCCCATGTCGGCGTGAACGCCATCCTGCTGCGCGCGGAGATCGACCTGCTGGCCTTGGCCAAGAATTTCGGTTCACCCGACGACCAGAAGGAGATTTCCGACCGGATCAGCGTCAAGACCGCGGCGATCGCCAAGCTCTGGTCGCCGGCGATCAGCGCCTTCCAATCCTTTGATTTGATTGTGAACATGCCGATCGACGCGCCCACAAGCGCCGGTTTCCTGCCGCTGATCACCGACGTTCCGACCGCGGATCAGACGAAAGCGATGGTGGCGGAGATGCGCCGCTGGCGCGCCCTGTCGCAGGTCGGCATGCCGACGGTCGCGCCGGACGATCCGCGCTTCGAGGGCAAGCGCTATTGGCGCGGGCCGGTCTGGCCGATCGTGAATTGGCTGCTGATTGACGGTCTGATCCGCCATGGGGAGCAAGGCTTGGCGGCGGATCTCGCGCGGGACACATTAAATCTCTTTGAAATCAAAGGATTCGACGAATATTTTGATCCAGTTGATCAGACGCCCTGCGGCGGCTCCAACTTCTCGTGGAGCGCGGCGACGGCGCTATGGTTGATGCGCGCGGCTTAGCGCGTTTTCCGCTTTTCGCGATGCAGGTTGAGTGGAAGGAGCGCTACCCGGCCGCCCATTCGACCAGCGCGTCGGCGGCGCTGCGCCAGCGCACGTCGAGCATCAGCGCATGAGCGATGTCCGGCAGGATCTTGTAGTCGCCGCCGTGATAGAACGCCGTCCGCCAGATCGCGTCGCGTGGGATCAGCCGATCCCGGCCCGCGCCCAGCACGAAGGTGCGCGGCCCACCCAACCGCGCGCTGTGAACGAAGCGTGGTTGATGGGCGTCCAGGATCGCCCGGTTCGGCGGCGACTCAAGCTTGGAGGCGAACCGCACGACGTCCTCATGCGGCATGTCGGCGGAGAACAGGGCGCGCTGAAGCGGGCTGTCCGGACCCAGCGGCTTGTCCATGGTCGCCAGCGCCGCCTCGCCCCACAATAACGGATCAAAGGCGGCGACCGACCAGTTGACCGCCATCAGCCCGTCCGGCGGCACGGTGGCCATGAGATAGAGGCCGACCACAAGTTTGGCCGGCACGCAGAGCTGCGCCACCAATCCGCCGAGCGAATGGCCGACCAGTATGGTGGGTCGGTCGATCAGTTTCAGAGCGGCGCGGGCGTCCGCGACGAAGTCATCCAGACCGAAGCGCCAAGCTTCACGGTCGCCGTCGCTGGCGCCATGGCCCCGAAAGCTGAGCGCGTGCGCCGTGAATCCCCGAGAGGCGAGGTAGGGAAGGAAGTTCTCGGCCCAGACTCCGGCGTTGGAATAGGCGCCGTGAAGCAGGAGAATGTCCGCCTTGCCGTTGGGTCGCTCCGGAGCCGCCGTCATCAGATCGATGGTCGATTTATAGCCGACCGGGACGCGGCGGCGCAGAGGCCGGAAATCGGGAGCGCTATCGGGCACGTAATTCCTTCAACGAATCGGCGAATTTCGACTGTCGCTCCGTGTTTATCACGTTCGGAAACCTTCGCAACGCTCAGCCGCGTCGAATCAGCGCGTCGCCCCCCGGAGGAAGCGCGGGGCCGGCAGGCCGAGCGTCATAAGCAGGGCGCCGACCTTCGCGCGATCCAGAAGCAAGATCGCCAGGCAGCAGAGCCAGACTGTGCAGGCCTCTTTGAACAGCACGCCGCCGTCGCCGTAGGGGTCGACTCCGAGAGGAGTGAACAAGTGAAAGAAGATGGCCCCGCTCATGACGCCCAAGCCGATCCCGGCTCCGACGAACCGGCTGAACGGAATCAGGATCAAGATTCCAGCGATCAGCTCCACGACGCCGACCCCGATCCGGCCATAGGGCTCGAAGGGGAGGTTGCTCCATTCCTGAAGCGTGGTGAACAGCTGAACGCTGCCGGGATGGCCCGTGAACTTGTATTGCAAGTACCAGATGAAGATGAACGCGACGTAGGCCGCAAGCGGCCAGGGCAAAAGGCGAAGGAGCAGTGACATTGAAAATTCCCTTTTTCCAATGGGTTAGAGCAATCCGTCATAGCTGCGCCGATCGATCGGGCAGGCGATCAGGGTGAAACGGTCGCGGGTGGCCAGCGCGGTCCTCAGCGCCGCCTCCAAGGCGGCGGGCGATTGGACGGTGACGCCATGTCCGCCGAAGGCGATGGCGATCGACGCGAAGTCGGTTATCCCGAGGTCGACGCCGGCGTTGGGCAACTGCATCGCGCGCTGCTTCATTTCGATCAGCGCGTAGGAGCCGTCCACGAACACCACGATGATGACGGGCAGGCCGAGATCGCGGAGCGTCGCGAGTTCGCCCAAGCCCATTTCCAGGCCGCCGTCGCCGACGAAGGCGACCACGGGTCTGTTGGCGTCGCGCGCCGCCACAGCGGCCCCGATCGCGAGCGGCAGAGCGCAAGCCATCGTGCAGAAGCCGCTGGACTGCAGCAGACCGTCCGGCGAGGGGCAGCGCCAAATCTGAGAGAGGAGAATCCGGTGCGCCCCGCTGTCTACCGTCGCCAGCGTTTCCGGAGGCAGAACAAATCGCGCCGTCGCGATGATCGCTTCGGGTCCCCAGGTCTCGGCGGGATGAAAGGCGGCGGCCAGCGCGTTGCGCGCCGTCGCCGCCCAGAAGCGTTTGCTGGGCGCCTGCTCGGCCAGCGCCGAT
>JBMLRS010000736.1:0-8489 GCA_049240905.1 Elsteraceae bacterium | reverse complement strand
ACGGACACGACTGAGCCGACGATGCGCGTCGTGAGGCTGTCGCCGTCGATCACGGCGACGACGCGCGCTGGAACCGGTCCCGGCAGATGGGCGCCGATCGTCGCGGCGACCGTGACGGAGGAGGCCAAGCCGAGCGTGGCGACGATCTTTCCGAGCGGCGCGAGGGCGAATGCCATCTTTCGCCCGTCAGAAGTCGAAGCAGCGGCCGTTGCGCTCCCAATCGCCGTAGCGGGTGGGCTCCAGCCCCTTTGGACCGCCATGCTCCGGCTTGGCGGGCGGCTCGCCCGACGGCGACGGCGGCGGCGACAGTGACGGCGCGGTCTGGTCCTTTATGTCGGCGTCCTTGGACGCGGCGGGCGGCGGCGCGGTGTCTGTCATGATCGACTTTCCTGTTTCACTGCCTATTTACGAACAAATAATGAACAATTCAAGGGCCGCGCCTGGATTATCGACCCCCATCTTCGCGCGGGGCGCCCGCCACCCCATATGACGATCAATCGAGTCACCCATGAGGAACGACACCATGCATTTGCGCACCATGCTTCTTCTGGCCGCGCTCACCGCGTTGTTCATGGCGACCGGCTATGCGGTCGGCGGCGGCGGCGGCATGCTGATCGCGCTACTGGTCGCGATGGGCATGAACTTCTTCGCCTATTGGCAATCGGACAAGATGGTGCTGTCGATGCACGGCGCCATCCCCGTGTCGCGTCACAACGCGCCGGACCTCTACGCCCTGGTCAATCAGCTCGCAGCTCGCGCCCAGCTGCCCATGCCCGCGCTGTACATCATCGAGCAGGATCAGCCGAACGCCTTCGCGACCGGGCGTGATCCGGAGAACGCGGCGGTCGCCGTGACCACCGGCCTGATGCGGCTGCTGACCCGCGAGGAGCTGGCCGGCGTGATCGCGCATGAGCTGGCGCATGTCCGCAGCCGCGACACGCTGATGATGACGATCACCGCCACCCTGGCCGGCGCGCTTGGCATGCTGGCCAGCTTCGGCGGGATGATGGGCGACAACCGCAACAACCCGCTGGGGCCGATTGGAACCCTGGTCGCAGTGATCCTGGCCCCGCTGGTGGCCACGATGGTGCAGTTCGCGATCAGCCGGACGCGGGAGTATGAGGCGGACCGGCTCGGCGCGCAGATCTGCGGCGACCCGGCCTGGTTGGCGTCGGCGCTGCAAAAGATCGACAGTTACGCCCAGCGGATCCATAACATCCCCGCCGAAAGCAATCCGGCGACGGCGCATCTGTTCATCATCAATCCGCTTCACGGCGGCGGCACGGACAAATTGTTCTCGACCCACCCCAGCACTGAAAACCGCGTCGCCCGACTGATGCAGATGGTCTCCCCGCGCCGCGCGGCCATGGCGTCGGCCCCGCGCCAAGCTGCGCCTGGCCCAACGGCGCCCCGGCAGCCCACGCCCAACACGCTTCCGGCGCGCCCGACCCGGCGCCGCCGCGGACCCTGGTCCTGACCTTCGCCGCCGTCCAAGAGGAGAGCGCGCAGGGCCAGCCCGTCCGCCGCGCCGCGCAAGCCGCCCTCGCCGCCGTGCTCCGGCGCCAGCAGCCGCTTGACGAGGCGCTGACCGCCGCGGCGGTCGGCCTTGGTCTGGAGCTGCGCGACCGCGCCTTCCTGCGTCAGCTGACCACCACGACCTTGCGCGCCCTCGGCGTGATCGACCGCGCGCTGGCCAGCCGGCTGAAGCGACCGAACGACCTGCCGCCCTCCTGCCTGGACGCGCTGCGGCTGGGGGCGGCGCAGCTTCTGTTCCTCGACACGCCGGCGCATGCGGCGGTGGACGGCGCGGTCAATTCCCTGCCCTCGAAGCTGGGATCGGCCCAGCGCGGCCTGGTGAACGCCGTGCTGCGCAGGATCGCGGCCGACGGCCCCAAAGCGCTGGAGAAAGTGGACCGGGACCGCGCCACCCTGCCCGGCTGGCTCTGGACCCGGCTGATCGCCGCCTATGGCGAGGAGGTCGCCCGCGCCGCCGCGTCCGCCATGCGGACGGAGCCTCCGCTCGACGTCACCTTGCGCGACGCCGAACCCGGCGACTGGCCGGCCAGACTCGAGGCGACCCTCCTGCCGACCGGAACTCTGCGCCGGGTCTCCGAAGGGCGGGTCGAAGCCTTGTCCGGATTCGACGAGGGGGCCTGGTGGATCCAGGACGCCGCCGCCGCCCTGCCGGCAAAGCTGCTGGGGCCGGTAAAGGGCCTGCGCGTCGCCGATCTCTGCGCGGCGCCCGGCGGCAAGACCGCCCAATTGCTGAGCTTCGGCGCGGAGGTGACGGCGGTCGACCGCTCCCCCGCCCGGCTGGAGCGGCTGAAGCGGAACATGGAGCGGCTGGGCTACAAGCCGCGCATCGTCGCCGCCGACGCCGCGCGCTGGCGGCCGGAGACCCCGTTCGACGCGATCCTGCTGGACGCCCCTTGCACCGCGACCGGCACGCTGCGCCGCCATCCCGACGTCGCCTGGACCAAGACGCCCAAGGATCTGACCGCCTTGACCGGGCTGCAGGACCGCCTGCTGACGGCGGCCGTGGAGATGCTGCGGCCGGGCGGGACGCTGGTCTATTGCACCTGCTCCCTGCTGCCGGAAGAAGGCGAGGCGCGGATAGACGCCTTGCTCGCCTCCGGCGCGCCGGTCGAGCGCGCCCCTCTCGACGCCGGGGATTGCGCCGAATCGAGCTTCATCACCGCGCGTGGCGAGCTGCGGACCCTCCCCGGCGCCTGGGCTGAACAGGGCGGATTGGATGGGTTTTTCGCAGCCCGCTTGCGTCGGATTGCCGTAAGCGGGTAGGTCAGTGTATGCAGCGCAGAATCCGAATCGCCCCTTCGATCCTGTCGGCTGATTTCGCCCGGCTTGGAGAAGAGGTCGCGGCCATCGCCGCCGCCGGGGCCGACTATATCCATATCGACGTGATGGATGGGCATTTCGTGCCCAACCTGACCATCGGGCCGATGGTCGTGCAGGCGTTGCGCGGTCACAGCGACAAGATATTCGACGTGCATCTGATGATCTCCCCGGTCGATCCCTATGTCGCGGCCTTCGCGGCCGCCGGGGCCGACGTGATTACCGTCCATCCCGAGGCCGGCCCCCATCTGCACCGCACGCTGCGCCTGATCCGCGAAGCAGGGAAAAAGGCGGGCGTGTCGCTGAACCCCGGCACGCCGGTGGAGGCGGTCGAGGCGGTGATCGACGAAGTGGACCTGATCCTGGTGATGAGCGTGAATCCCGGCTTCGGCGGACAGCGCTTCATCGAGGCCAGCCTGCCTAAGATCGCCCGGCTGCGCCGGCTGATCGACCAGACCGGCCGCGACATCGACCTTGAGGTCGACGGAGGCGTCACGCCGGAGAATTCCGGCAGGGTGATCGCCGCAGGCGCGGATGTGCTGGTGGCGGGATCCGCCGCCTTCGCCGGCGGTCCGGAGCGCTACGCCGACAACATCGCCCGGCTGCGCGCCGGCGACGGCGCGTGAGCGGATGTCGGGCGCGGCGATGAGCGGCAAGCCCGATATTCCCGCGCTGCTGCGCGCGCGGGGCCTCCGCGCCCCCAGTTGGGAGACGGTCCGCAATCAGACGCTGGCGGTGCTGTTCCGCTCCCCCGTCTATCGCTTCTTCCTGCGCGCGCCGGTGCCGGACGACATCGCCGTCGCGGTCGCCGATCCCTGGCCGGGCGACAACAGCCGTGGACTCCATTTGATCAACGGCGACTTCCGCGCCGCCGGCCAGAGCTTCGCCCTGACGACCGGCCAATGGGCGCCGGCCGGCGCGACCCCCGGATGGCGCGCCGAACTCGCGGGATTTTCCTGGCTGCGCAATCTGCAGGCGGTCGCGACCGAGGCCGCCCGCCTGCGCGCGCGGGATCTGGTGACCGATTGGCTGGACCACCGCGACCGCTGGGATCCGATGGATTGGCGCGCCGACGTGCTGGGCAGCCGGGTCGCCGCCTGGATCAGCCATCATGAATGGCTGACCCAGAACGCCCTGCCGGAGTTCCGCGAGCGGATGCGCGAGTCGCTGTCCGCTCAATGCGTGCATCTGAGCCGCACGGTCGCGCAGACGCCGGACGGCGGTCCGCGCTTCACCGCGATCAAGGGGCTGGTCTACGCCGGCTGGTGCCTGAATCTGGGGGCGCGCTGGACCCAAAGATTCCGCGCCCGCGCGCTGGCGGCCCTGTCGACGGAGATCGCGCGCCAGATCAATCCCGACGGCGGCCAGATCGAGCGCAGCCCGGCCGTGCATGTCGCGGTGCTGCGCGAACTGGTGGAGATGCGCGGCGTGCTGCGCGCCGCCGGCGCCGAATGCCCCGGCGACCTGCAGACCGCGATCGACCGCATGGCCCCCTGCCTGCGCTTCTACCGCCATGGCGACGAAGCCCTGGCGCTGTTCAACGACAGCAACGAGGACGAAGCCTGGCACATCGATCAGGTGTTGATGCGCGCGGAGTCGGGGGGTAAGGCGCCGAACGCGGCGCCGCACACCGGGTTCCAGCGCCTGTCCGCCGGCCGCACCCTGTTGATCGTGGACGCCGGGCCGCCGTCCAAGCTGGACGGCCACGCCCACGCCGGCGCGCTGAGCTTCGAGATGAGCGTCGGCAAGGAGCGGCTGGTGGTGAATTGCGGCGCGCACGCCGCCGACGCCAGCGATTGGCGGCGGGCGCAGCGCGCCACCGCCGCGCATTCCACTTTGTCGATCGACGACCGGAACTCCTCCGAAATCCTGGGCCCCTGCGGTCTTGGCGGCGGCACGATCGGCCGCCGCCCGCGTCAGGTGATCGCAACGCGCGACGAATCAGACGGCAATCTGTGGCTGGAGCTGGAGCATGACGGCTATGAGCATGGCTTCAAGCGGCTGCATCGCCGCCGGCTGTGGCTGGCCGCCACTGGAGAGGATCTTCGCGGCGAAGACCTGTTGATCGCGCCTCGGGAAGGCGCGGCGACGGGCGACCATCGTTTCTGCGTGCGCTTCCATCTGCATCCCAAGGTTCAGGCCTCTCTGGCGCAGGATGGGACCGCCGCCCTGCTCAAGCTCGCCAGCGGCATCGGTTGGCGGCTGCGCGTGATGGGCGGCGATCTGGCCCTGGGCGATTCGATCTATCTGGGCAAACGCGGCGAGATGAAGCGCGCCCAGCAGATCATGATCAGCGGCCCGGTGGCCGACGGCGACACGTTGATCCGCTGGTCGTTCCGACGCGAAGGCGCAAGTCGTTAGACATGCCGCCTTGGTCCGTGCTGGCGGCGCCGATCCTGGGTTTTCTGCTGTCACTGGGAGGAACCCGGCTGGCGCTGGGCTGGCTGCGCCGGCGCGCGATCCTGGATCTGCCGAACGAGCGCAGCTCCCACACCATTCCCACGCCGCGCGGCGGCGGCGTCGGCCTGCTGGCCGGGCTGATCCCGGCCTGGCTGCTGCTGCTCCCGCTGGTTCAACCGGAAGACCGCGCGGCCTTCCTGGCGGTCACCGCCGGGGCGCTGGTTCTGGCCGTGATCTCGTTCCTGGACGACCGGCGCGGCCTGCCGCCGCTGCCGCGCTTCGCCGGGCAGATCCTGATCGTCGCGGGCGTGTTGAGCCTCGCCCCGTCGGATCATCTGGCTTTCCAAGGCTTGCTGCCGCTGTGGCTGGATCGGTGCGCGACCGGCTTCGCCTGGCTGTGGTTCGTCAATCTGTTCAATTTCATGGACGGGATCGACGGGATCACCGGGGTTGAGGCGGCTTCGATCGGCGTCGGGCTGGCCTTGGTCGCCTGGCTGTCCGGGCCCTATCTGAACGTCGGGCTGGGCTTGGCCGCGGCGGGCGCGGCGCTGGGTTTCCTGGTCTGGAACTGGAGCCCGGCCAAGCTGTTCATGGGCGACGTCGGCAGCATCCCGCTCGGGCTTTTGATCGGCTGGCTGCTGATCCTGGCGGCGTTCGACGGCGCCTGGGCCGCCGCCGTGATTCTACCGCTGTATTACTGGGCCGACGCCACGATCACCCTGCTGCGCCGGGCCGCCAAGGGCGAGAAAGTGTGGCGCGCGCATCGCAGCCATTTCTACCAACGCGCGACGCAGGCGGGATCCAGCCACGCCGAAGTCTCAACCGCCGTGCTGACCACCAATCTGGGCCTGATCGCGATCGCCGCTTTTGTGGGGATCGATCATCCCTGGATCGGGATGGTGGCCGCGGCGTTTCTGGTGGCCAGCCTGCTCAGGCGGTTCTCGCAAAAAGCATAATCCTTAAACATCGCCCGGCGGACTCTGTGCTGCTATGGTCCGCCCGATGAAAATCGGGCTTCGACTGCATCGCGCGCATGTCGCGTTGATCCATGACATTGTGATGGCTGGCGTCGCATTCGTGGCGGCGGTGGCCCTGCGGCTGGGAACCGACGCGATCGAGCAGGCGCCGCGCGTGGTGCTGCTGGGCGCGCCGATCTTCATGACGATCGCGGCGCTGGTCTTCACCTCGACGGGGCTTTATCGCGGCATCTGGCGCTACGCCTCGCTGGACGACATTCTGGCGATCGCGCGGGCGGCGACAGTCACAGTGCTGCTGACCCTGACCCTGCTGTTCCTGAGCACGCGCGGCGACGCGCTGCCGCGCAGTTCCCTGATCATCGCCTGGGCGGCCTTGATCATCCTGCTGGCCGCCCCCCGCGTGATCTATCGCGTGCTGAAGGACGGGCATGTCAGCCACCTGCTGCGCCGCACCGACCTGTCCAAGCGGGTGCCGGTGCTGCTGATCGGCGCCGGCGACGAGGCGGACCTGTTCATCAGGGCGATGGCGCGCAACGCCGCCGCGCCCTACCGCGTGGTTGGCATCGTGGACGAGAAGACCTCCCGCGTCGGCCTGTCGATCCGGGGCGTGCCGGTGTTGGGCGCCCTCGCCTCGATGGAGACGATCGTGGCGCAGTTGCGCGCGACCGGCCAAGGCCCTCAGCGCATGATCCTGAGCCGCGACATGCTGGACGCACGGCGCCTGCGCGAGTTGCTGGAGTTGGCGGACAGCATGGCCTTGCCGCTCGCGCGCCTGCCCAAGCTGACCGACTTCCAGGCGGAGGGCGACGGCCCGATCGAAATCCGTCCGATCGCGCTGGAGGATCTGCTGGGCCGTCCGCAGAACCCGCTGGACCGGGAGGCGATGGCGGCGCTTATCAAGGGGCGGCGCGTGCTGGTCACCGGCGCCGGGGGCAGCATCGGCAGCGAGTTGGCGCTGCAGTTGGCCGGGCTGGAGCCGGCGAACCTCACCTTGATCGACAGCTCCGAGTTCGCGCTCTACCAGATCGACATGTTGATCAGCGAGCGCGCGCCCGAGCTGCCGCGCGCGGCGCAGTTGGCCGACGTGCGCGACAAGACGCGCTTGACCGCCATCTTCAAGGAGCGCGCGCCGGAGCTGGTGTTCCACGCCGCGGCCTACAAACATGTGCCGATGGTAGAGGCCAATCCGGAAGAAGGCGTGCTGACCAACGTGCTGGGCACGCGCAACGTTGCGGAATGCGCCCGCGCCGCCGACGCGATCGCCATGGTGATGATCTCCACCGACAAGGCGGTGAACCCGGTCAATGTGATGGGCGCGACCAAGCGTCTGGCGGAGTCCTGGTGCCAATCGCTCGATCTGGCGGAGCAGAAACGACGCGAGGCCAATGGCGAGGGCATGCGCTTCATCACCGTGCGCTTCGGCAATGTGCTGGGCTCCACGGGCTCGGTGGTGCCGCTGTTTCAACGCCAATTGGCGCGCGGCGGTCCCCTTACCGTCACCCACCCGGACATGACCCGCTATTTCATGACCATCCGCGAGGCGGTTGAGCTGGTGCTGCAGGCCTCGGCGCTTGGCGTCTCCGACCCGTCGGCGAGCGGCAAGATCTATGTGCTGGACATGGGGCAACCGGTCAAAATCATGGATCTGGCGCGGCAGATGATCCGTCTGGCCGGGTTGCGGCCGGAGATCGACGTGCCGATCGCCATCACCGGCCTGCGCCCGGGCGAACGGCTGCATGAAGAGCTGTTCCACGACGCCGAGTCCGTGCTGGCGGAGACCAAGCTGAACGGCATCCTGCTGGCCGCCCCGCGCGTGACCGACGGCGCCGTGCTGGCCCGCGCGCTGGATGAGCTGGAGGCGGCGGCGAGCCAACGCCGCGTCGCCGACACGCTACGGCTGCTGGATCAGTTGGTGCCGGAGTTCACCGCGCCGGAATGGGCGCAGCGGAAGACGATCCGAGAGGCGTGAGGCCGGCCAGACTCTGGACGCCAAAACTCTTTCTATTTGAATAGGTTTCTTATTTAATAAGCTTCTGACATACAATTTGAATTACATTATTATAGATGTATTTGTTGGCTAAAGAAGAATGATTATTTTAAACAATAAGTCTAAATATCTATGCTACTACTCTTCTTCTTGCAAGTCTCTTTCTATTGAATAGGCTTCTTGTTTAAGCTGTAACTTTCATTTTGTATACTATTACCATAGGCTTAGTTTTCAAATAAATTCTTTATCAAATGAGCTATATAGTGAAATTG
>JBMLRS010000735.1:0-4013 GCA_049240905.1 Elsteraceae bacterium | reverse complement strand
CCACCGGCATCGCCGCCACCGCGATCTTCTGCCTGATCTTCGCGTGGAACGAATACGCCTTCGCCGTGCTGCTGACCTCCGGCAACGCGCAGACCATGCCGCCCTTCATCCCCTTCATCATCGGCGAGGGCGGGCAGGACTGGCCGGCGGTGGCCGCCGGCACCACGCTGTTCCTGTTCCCGATCCTGGCCTTCACCGTGCTGCTGCGCAAACATCTGCTGCGCGGCATCACCTTCGGCGCGGTGCGGCGATGAAGCGCAAGATATTCCGCCGCGGCCCCTGGCAGAACCTCGCCACCGCCTTGATCGCGCTCGGCGTTTTCATGCTGATGCAGCCCTTCTCGCTGACGCTCTACAGCTATTCCTTCGTGACGATCCTGACCGGCGCCGTGCTGTTCACGATCGTCGACAAGTTTCCGGAGTAGCCGGGCATGGCCGAGATCAGGGTCGAAGACCTCACCAAGTCCTTCGGGTCCTTCACCGCCGTGCGCAGCTCCAGCTTCACCGTCCGGGACGGGGAGTTCTTCTGCCTGCTGGGACCGTCCGGCTGCGGCAAGACCACGACCTTGCGCATGATCGCCGGTCTGGAGCTGCCGACCAGCGGCTCGATCCAGCTGGGCGGGGAGGACGTCACCTTCAAGCGCGCCGCAGAGCGCGACATCGCCTTCGTTTTCCAACTGTTCGCGCTCTACCCGCACATGACCGTGCGCGCGAACATCGGCTTTCCATTGAAATGCCAGGGCATGAGACGGTCGGAGGTGGCGATCCGGGTCGAAGAGGCGGCGAAGATCCTGCGCATCACCGACCTGCTGGACCGCAAGGTCGGCGGCCTCTCCGGCGGCGATCGCCAGCGCGTCGCGCTGGGCCGCGCCATCGTCCGCCAACCCATGGCCTTCATGATGGACGAGCCGCTCGGCGCGTTGGACGCCGAATTCCGCCATATCATGTGCGGAGAACTCCGCAAGCTGCATGACCGGCTGAAAGCCACCACTGTCTACGTCACCCACGACCAGCTCGAAGCGATGGCCCTGGCCGACAAGATCGCCGTGATGAATCAGGGCGTCATCGAACAGGTCGATAGCCCTCAAGCGATCTATGATCGCCCGGCGACCATGTTCGTGGCGGATTTCATCGGCTCGCCGCCAATGAATTTCCTCAAATTCGAGACGACGCCCGAAGCGGGCGCAAAGGCCGCTCGACTGGGCTCGATCGACGTGGAAATGCCGGAGCTGCGGGAGTCGACCAACGCGCGACGCTTCGCCCTCGGCGTGCGGCCGGAGCATGTCAGCCTGAACGACGCCGCCGGCCTGCGCGGCGAAGTGTTCGGGACCGAGTATTTCGGGACGACCCAGATCGTCACCATCACCACCGCGCACGGGTCTGTGAAGGCGCGCATCGCCGCCGACCTGCCGGTGCGGCGCGGCGAGACCGTCGGCCTCTCCTTGCGCAGCGAGCGGCTCAGCCTGTTCGATCTTGAGAGCGGACGCGCCTTGCGCAGCGCCTTGCATGACGGAGCCGCCCATGGCTGAGCTCATCCTGGACGGGATCGACAAACGCTTCGGCGCGGTGCACGCCGTCAAGGAACTGTCCCTGACCGTCGCCGACGGCGAGTTCCTGGTGCTTCTGGGTCCGACCGGCGCCGGCAAGACCACGACGCTGCGCGTCGCGGCGGGGCTTGAGCGGCCGGAGCGCGGCCGCGTCCTGATCGGCGGGGTGGATCGCACAAAGGCGCAGCCGGCGGAACGCGACGTCGCGTTCGTTTTCCAGCAATACTCGCTCTATCCGCATCTCAGCGTTTACGACAACATGGCCTTCCCCCTGCGCTCCCCGGCGCGCCGGCTGCCGGAGGCCGAGGTTGACCGAGCGGTGCGCCAGGCGGCCGCGCTGCTGAAGATCGACGATAAGCTGAACAACAAAGCGACCGCCCTGTCCGGCGGGCAGATGCAGCGCGTCGCGATCGGCCGCGCGCTGGTGCGCCAACCGGCGCTTTATCTGATGGACGAACCTTTGTCCTCGCTCGACGCCAAGCTCCGCGCCGATCTTCGGCTGGAGCTGAAGCGCATTCAGGAGGAGCTGGGCGCCACCATCCTCTACGTCACCCACGATCAGATCGAAGCCATGACCTTGGCCAGCCGGATCGGCGTGATGCGGGAAGGAGCGCTGATCCAGGTCGGCGCCCCGCGCGAAATCTATGAGGCGCCGGTCAACGCCTATGTCGCCACCCGGCTCGGCAGTCCTGCAGTCAATCTGGTGCCGCGCCGACTGGTCCCCAACATCGCGGCGCCGCCAAAGGCAGAGACGATCGGCGCGCGCACGGAACATGTGCGCATCCGACGCGCCGAGAAGCCGGAAGCCGTCGGCCAAGTCACCTGGATCGAGCATCTGGGGGACCAAAACCACTTGCATATTCAGCTGGAAAACCTGGATCTGGTGACCCTAAGCGACCCTGATTCGGGCCTGACCGTCGGCGATTCCGTCGCCATCGATTTCGTCGGCGCCCTGTTCTTCGACAGGGAGGGCAACCGTGTCGTCGGCTAAGACCAGGGCGGCGCCGCCCATCGCCAACAGGAAATTGCGATGACTCCAACTCTGCAACGCACCTTGATCGTCGCCGTCTGCGAGGCGGTGATCGCCAAAGCCGACGACCTGACCGCGCTGGATCAGGCGGTGGGCGACGCTGACCATGGCGTGAACATGAAGCGCGGCTTCGGCGATGTCTTGGCGACGATCGACGGCTTGGCCGCCAAACCCTTGCCGGACGCGCTGAAGGCGATCGGAACGACCTTGGTGATGAAGGTCGGCGGCGCCTCTGGACCGCTCTACGGCACTTTATTCCTGACGCTCGCCAAGGAACTGCCGGCCAATCCGAGCCTGGCCGACCTCGCCCGCGCCTTCCAGGCCGCCTGCGACGCGGTGGCCGCGCGCGGCAAGTCGACGGTCGGTCAGAAGACGATGCTGGACGTGCTGGCGCCGGTCGCCGCGGTCTTGTCGAGCGGCGGCCCGGCCTTGCCCGCCAAGGCGCGGGCGGCGGCGAAGGCGGCGGCCGAGGCGACCATTCCAATGAAGGCGGAGCGCGGGCGCGCCTCCTTCCTTGGCGATCGGTCGATCGGCCATATGGATCCTGGCGCTTGTTCATCAGCTTTGATGATCGGCGTCGTCTGCGACGTCTTGGAAAAGAGAACAGCATGAACAACGTCGGCATCGTGATCGTCTCGCATTCAGCCAAGGTCGCCGAGGGCGCGGCCGACATGGTCAGGCAGATGGTTGGCGACAGCGTCCCCTTGAGTTATGCCGGCGGCGACGCAGGCGGCGGGCTTGGCACCGACGTGTCGGCCATCCTGAGGGCGATTGACGAGGCTTGGTCGCCGGCCGGCGTCGCGATCCTCGTGGATCTCGGGGGGGCCGAGACCAACAGCGAGATGGCGATCGAAATGCTGGATGACGCTCGGCGGGGCCGCGTGGTGATCTGCGCCGCGCCAATTGTCGAGGGCGCGGTCATCGCCGCGGCGGAGGCGTCCGGCGGGGCGTCGCTGGAGATCGTCAAGCGCACGGCCGAAGAATTGTCCCCGGCATGACCGTCGGCGGAGGAGAAGAAGTGATGTCTGAGACCTATCTGAGCGCCTCGGCGGTCTTGATCAACGCGGTGGGGCTGCACGCCCGACCTTCGGTGAAGCTCACCCAACTCGCCAAGCGCTTCTCAGGCTCGACCGAGTTCGCGCTGGACCCAGCCGGTCCGTGGGTCGACGCCAAGAGCCCCGTGAAGGTCATGCGTGTGAAGGCGCCGCAGGGAACGGAGCTCCATTTCCGCACGGCGGGCGACCATGCGGCCGAGGCGTTGGAGGCCCTGATCGATCTGGTGCGCCGCGGGTTCGACGAAGTCGAGCCGGACGCCTCGAGCGCCGCTGACTGAGATGACTGAAACCCGGATCATCGGCCTCGCGGCCTCTTCCGGGCTCGCCCGCGGTCGCTGGGTCGCGCTCGCGCGACAGACTCGCCTGCATGAGGCGTCCGACG
>JBMLRS010000734.1:11477-17804 GCA_049240905.1 Elsteraceae bacterium | reverse complement strand
AGCAAATCGCCGGCCTCCCTTGGTCAGTTCCCGGACGGCGCGGACGGCCCGCCGGACGCGGCGGCCTCCGGCGACGCGATCCCCCTCGCGCCCCGCCTGACGAGCGACGCCGCTTTCGTCACCCTGGCGGCGGGCATGGCGCTGGGCCTGTTCGCCCAGATCGGGCTGATCGCCCATCTCTTCTCGATTCTCGCGCCGAAGCTCGGCGATCAAGGCGCGGGTCTCGCCGGCGCCCTGATGACCAGCGCCGCCATCGCCGGGCGCACGGCTTTCGGCTGGCTCGCCCCGGCTTTGGTTGATCGGCGCAAGTTGGCCGCGACCAGCTATGGGATCCAGATGTTCGGCTGCGCCCTGTTGATCGCGGCCGACGGCTCCATTCCCCTGATGCTGGCCGGCGTCTGCCTAATCGGGCTCGGCGTCGGCAACGCCACGTCGCTGCCGCCGCTGATCGTCCAGAGCGAATTCTCCAGAGCCCAGGGCCCGCGCGTGGTCGCCCTGATTACAGCGAGTTCGCAGGCGACCTACGCCTTCGCCCCCGCCTTGTTCGGCCTGCTGCGCGGTGGAGCGGACGAGGCGGACCGCGCCCTGTTCCTGGTCGCCGCTGGGGTGCAGTTGCTCGCCGCGCTTTGCTTCCTGGTCGGCGCCAGGCGTTGGCTGAAGCGTGGCGCGAAAACTGCGGCGCCGGCGCCGCGCCCCGGCTAAGCTGCGCGCCGAACAACAGGGATTTGAGCGTGATGAAGCGGTACTCGTATCAACAGGTTGATGTCTTCACCGCCGTTCCACTGAAAGGCAACCCCTTGGCGGTGGTGATGGCCGCCGACGGCGTGACCGACGCGCAGATGGCCGCCTTCGCGAACTGGACGAATCTCAGCGAAACCACCTTCCTGCTGACGCCGACCGATCCGACGGCGGATTATCGCGTCCGCATCTTCACGCCGGAGCGGGAGCTGCCTTTCGCGGGCCACCCGACGCTCGGCAGTTGCCACGCCTGGCTGACCGCCGGCGGCAAGCCGAAGTCGGATCTCGTGGTGCAGGAATGCGGCGTCGGCCTGATTCGTATTCGGCGCGACGGCCAGCGCCTCGCCTTCGCCGCCCCGCCGCTGATCCGCTCTGGCCCGGTGGACGCCGAGACGCTGGCGACGATCGCGCGCGGGATCGGCGTCGCCCCGTTGGCGATCAAATCCGCGCAATGGGCGGACAACGGCCCAGGCTGGGTCGCGGCGATGCTCGGCTCCCGCGCCGAAGTGCTGGCCGTGAAGCCTGATTATGACAAGCTGGGCGGGCTGAAGCTGGGCTTGGTCGCGCCGTGGGATCCTGCTGCCGACGGCAATGAAGCGCAGTTCGAGGTGCGCGCCCTCGTCTCCGGCTCGCCGCCGAAGGAGGATCCGGTCACCGGCAGCCTGAACGCCGCGATCGCCCAATGGCTGATCGGCGCGGGACTGGCCCCGACCTCTTACGTCGCGTCGCAAGGCACGGTTCTCGGCCGCGCCGGCCGCGTCTTCGTGGACAAGCAGGGCGCAGACGTCTGGATCGGCGGCCGATCGATCACCGTGATCGAGGGGGCGGTCGGTTTCTAGGAGGCTCTCATGCTCTATCTTGACGACCTTCAGGTTGGCCAACGCTTCGCCACGGGATCCCATGCCGTTGACGAGGCGCAGATCATCGACTTCGCCACTCAGTTCGATCCGCAACCCTTCCACACCGATCCGGAGGCTGCGAAGCAGACCATGTTCGGCGGGCTGGCGGCGAGCGGTTGGCACACCATGGCGATCACCATGCGGCTGATCGTCGGCGACGGCGCGCCCTTCGCCGGCGGGATCATCGGCGCAGGGGCGGAGCTGTCCTGGCCGCGCCCCACCCGCCCCGGCGACGTGCTGACCGTGGTCAGCGAAGTGATGGAGATCAACCCGTCACGCTCCAAGCCCGACCGGGGGATGATTCTGCTGCGCAGCGAGACCCGGAACCAGCGCGACGAGGTGCTGCAGATCCTTCTCGCCAAGCTGATCATCCCGAAGCGGCCGGTGGAGCTATCGGGTGGGCGCGGCGCGACATAGGATACGCGGATGACGCTCGACATCCCCACCCCCGCCCCGATCGGGGCCGACCGCTATCCCGCGGCCCTGCGCCAGGCCATCCAGTCCCTCGCTATCGACGAGTGGGAGGCGTTCGGCCGATCGGTCATCGACTACCGCCCGGTCGACAAGCCCCTGACCAAGCTGGCGCGGCTGGAGAACGACCCCGTCGTGTTCGACCGTCTGGTGCGGTATTGGAGCGCGCTCGGCCCGTTCTGGGCGCCCTTCGTGGACGAGCAGACCGCTTGGCGCGACGCCGGCCGCACGGACCTTTGGGCGCGCGAACCCTGGTCCGCCGCTTTCATCTCGTGGGTGATGCGGGCCGCCGGAATCGGCCGTGGCGATTTCCAGTTCAGCGCCTCGCACTGGCGCTACATCGACTTCGCCATGGCGGCGGAGCGAGCGCTGGGCGACCGCGCGCTTTACCAGCCGCTCGACGCCGACGCTGTCGTCCCGCAGGTGGGCGACCTGATCTGCGGCGATCGCTCCGAAGCCGGCAAGCCCCATCTCGTGCGCATCGCCGATCGCGCGGCCGAGGCCGGAAGAAAGCGAAAGCTGCATTGCGATCTGGTGGTCGGCCGCACGGCGGACGCGATTCTGGCGATTGGCGGCAATCTGGCCGACTCCGTCGCCCTATGCCATTACCCCGCCCGTCCGGACGGCCGCTTGGTGACGGATCCGGCGCAACGGCGCGATCACCGCACCCTGTTCGGGCTGCTGCGCTGCCGCCTGCGCGGAACGGCAAAGCCGTTAGAGGTCTAGCGCCCTCTTTCCCCGCCGCGCTTTAAATGCCAAAGATCAGGAAAAGGAGCGGGCGAAGCCCCGCCGATTCAATCACTCTGGGAGCATGACGATGTCATTGAAGTTTCTTGGCGCGCTCGCGGGCGCGGCGCTTTTGATCAGCGGCGCGGCGCAGGCGCAGCAGAAAACCCTGTCGATCGCCACGGGCGGCACAGGCGGGGTCTATTATCCGCTGGGCGGCGGTCTCGCCAACATTCTCACCAAGCAGATCCCCGGCCTCTCGGCGACGGCGGAAGTGACCGGCGGCTCGGTCGACAATTTGAAGCTGGTCGGCGCGGGCCGCGCCGACATCGGCTTCTCGCAGGTCGACGCCGCGGTCGACGCGATCAACGGGCAGGACAAGTTCAAGGGCAACCCCGTGAAAGTCCGCGCGCTTGCGGTGCTCTATCCCAACCAGATGCATGTCGCGACGGTTGAGAGCACCGGCATCAAGACGATGAAGGACCTGAAGGGCAAGCGCGTCTCCACCGGCTCCACCGGCAGCGCGACCGAAGTGATGGCCTTCCGTCTGATCGAGGCCGCTGGGCTCGACCGGGAGAAGGACCTGAAACGCGAGCGTCTGGGCGTCGCGGAATCCGTCAACGCGATCAAGGACCGCAAGATCGACGCCTTCTTCTGGGTGGGCGGCATCCCGACCGCCGCCGTGACCGACCTGTCGGCCACGCCCGGCACGAAGCTGGTGCTGATCGATCACGCCGAATATCTCAAGGCGATGACCGACAAGCACGGCCCGCTCTACAGCCAGACCGAGATCCCGGCCGGCTCCTATGCGGGCCAGACCGCCCCGAACAAGAATGTCTCGGTCTGGAACCTGCTCGTCGCCGACGAACGGATGTCCGAAGCCGACGCCTACAATGTGGTGAAGATCCTCTTCGATCGGATCGACGACATGATCGCGGTCCATAGCGAAGCGAAGTCCATCGTGCTGGGGAACCAATCGAAGTCCCTGGCCAGCATTCCCTTTCATCCCGGCGCTTTGAAGTACTTCGCCGAGCGCGGCGTGAAAGTGAACTGATCTGATGGCCCAATCCCCCCCGCCGCCTGACGCCGGGCTGATCGCGGTCAGCGACGAGGCCCTGAAGACTGCGGAGGCCTTCATCGAGGAAGAAGAAGGCGCGATGAACCACCTGAAGGGCTGGCTTAAGCCCCTCGGGATCGGGCTCGCCGTGCTGATGTCGCTGTTCCACCTCTACGCGGCCTACGACATCGTGCCGACCCAGAACCTGCGCGTCGCCCATGTCGGCTTCACGCTGGTCTTGAGCTTTCTTCTTTTCCCGATGGCCAAAAGGCTGCGCCATCGGGTGATGTGGTGGGATTGGGTGTTGATCGCGGCCTCGATCGGCACGATCGTCTATATGCTGACCGGCGGGGAGGACTACACCGATCGCGCCTCCCTGCCGAACGGCACCGACGTTCTGGTCGGCGCCGTCTTCTGCCTGCTGGTGCTGGAGGCGACAAGGCGCACCTCCGGCTGGATCATGCCGGTGATCTGCGCGGCCTTCGTGGCCTACGCTGTGTTCGGTCCCTATCTGCCGGCCCCCTGGACCCATCGCGGCTACCAGATGGATCGGCTGATCGGCCATCTAGTGATCACGCTCGAGGGCATTTTCGGCACCGCCGTGGACGTGTCCTCCAGCCTGATCATTCTGTTCACGATCTTCGGCGCGTTCCTGCAGTTCAGCGGCGCCGGCAAGTTCTTCATCGATTTCTCCTTCGCGATGTTCGGCGGCAAGCGCAACGCGGCGGGGCGGACGGTGGTGCTGTCCTCCTTCCTGTTGGGCGGGCCGTCCGGCTCCGGCGTGGCGACCACGGTGGCGATCGGCTCCGTCGCCTGGCCGATGCTGCAGCGCTCGGGATATCCGGCGAACGCGGCCGGCGGCATGCTGGCGGCCGGCGGCCTCGGCGCGATCATCTCGCCGCCGGTGCTGGGCGCGGCGGCCTTCCTGATCGCGGAATTCCTGAAGCTGTCCTATCTCGACGTCATCCTGATGGCGACGATCCCCACCATCCTCTATTACCTCTGCCTGCTGTTCATGGTGGAGATCGACGCCAAGCGCGCCGACAGCGGAGCGCCGCCGATCATGCCGCACGCGACCGTGCGGGAGCTGACGAAGAAGTATTGGTTCCATTTCGTCTCGCTGTTCTCGGTCGTGGGTTTCCTCGCCCTCGGCTTTTCGCCGGTCCTGTCGGTGTTCTGGTCGATCGTCGCGACCTTCGTGATCAGCTTCCTGTCGCGCGAAACCGCCCTGACCCCGCGCAAGCTGATCGGCGCGCTGGAGGCAGGCGCGATCCAGACTCTCAATGTGGCGGCCACCTGCGCCGCCGCCGGCATCATCGTCGGCGTGGTGACCCTGACCGGCCTTGGCCTGAAGTTCAGCGCCATCGCGATCGACTACGCCGGCGGCTCGCTGCTGCTGACCGCGATCTACACCGCGGTGATCGTCTGGATCGTCGGGTTGGCGGTGCCGGTCACCGCCTCCTACATCATCTGCGCGGTGATCGCGGCCCCGGCCCTGACA
The DNA here is from genome assembly GCA_049240905.1 of Elsteraceae bacterium. Classification (GTDB taxonomy): domain Bacteria; phylum Pseudomonadota; class Alphaproteobacteria; order Elsterales; family Elsteraceae; genus JBMLRS01. The sequence continues at coordinate 12,412 of JBMLRS010000734.1, read as the reverse complement.
CAGCTGGGCGTGCCGGCCTTCGCCGCCCACATGTTCATCTTCTATTACGCCGTGCTGTCGGAGGTTTCCCCGCCGACGGCGCTTTCCCCCTTCGCGGCGGCGGCGATCACCGGCGGCAACCCCTACGTCACCACCCTGCAGACCTGGAAATACACGCTGCCGGCTTTCCTGGTGCCGTTCGTCTTCGTGCTGGATCCGCTGGGCGTGGGCTTGCTGCTCAACTTGCCCAAGGGCGGCAGCTGGGTGGACATCGTCTGGATCACGCTGGTCACCGGCGCCGGCATCGGCGCCTTCGCCGCCGCCTTGCAGGGCTGGCTGATCACCCCCGCCAATAAGCTGGAGCGCGGCCTTTTGACCCTGGCGGGTTTCCTTCTGGTGTTTCCAAGCCTGATCAACGGCGCTCTGTCGACGATCGCAGGCTTGACCGTGCCTTGGCCCGTCGCGATCGCAGCGGTGATCATGGTCGCGACAGCGTTGCTTCAGAAGATGCGGGCCCGCGTTTGAGAAAAGCGCTTCTGGTTCTGGCGGCGGCCCTCAGTCTGGCCGCCTGCCAATCCCCGGATCTCACCTGCGCGACACGCGCGCCCGATCCCGACCGGGTCGCGCCGGAGCTGATGAAAGAGCGGCTGTTGAGCGTCGTCTCCGGCGAATGGCGGCGCTTCGGCTCGGCGGCGGCGGAGCTGGACGGAATCAATCCGGAACCCATGGCCATCGGCGTTCCCATCAATGAGAACGACCCGAGCCCGACCATCGTCGACGCGCTCAGCGCCTATTGGATTTCCGTCGGCCGCGGCGACATCGTCGCCCGCGAGCGCGCCAAGCTCGCTCAGGGCCGCTATCCGAGCTGGGACGAGGCCTGGTCCGCGGCCTTCATCTCCTGGTCGATGGCGCGGGCCGGCGCCCCCCGGCGCGACTTCTGCCCCAACCAGGCGCAT
>JBMLRS010000734.1:0-11467 GCA_049240905.1 Elsteraceae bacterium | reverse complement strand
GCCGGTCACCAAGACCCCGCCGCGCTTCGTTGTCCACGACCTCGCGGAATACGCCCCGAAGCCCGGCGATCTGATCTGCATGAGTCGCGCCGGAGTCGCCGTCGCCGACTGGAAGGACGCGTTACTGCGCGCCGATCCCCTGCCGCTGCATTGCGACGTTGTGGTGGGGACCGGCGGCTTCCAACTGCGCGCGATCGGGGGAAACGTGTCCGACAGCGTGATCGAGACCCGCACCCCCGTGGACGGCTCCGGCTTCCTCTACCCCGTCCCCGGCCGCCCCTGGTTCGCCGTGGTGGAGAACCGCTTCCCGGACAGCGCGCCCGGGAGTTAATCGACAGGCGTCTCCCGCCGCAGCCACTCCGCCGCCGCCGCCATCGCTTCGCCCAGCGGACGATCGTCCTGATAGGGCGGAATCGTCGCCCGAAGCCGCAGATGAATTCCCTCAAGCGCGGGCGACCGCCCTTCCCTTGGCAGAAACTCTCGCGCCTGCGCCGCCGCCAGCAGCTCGATCGCCAGGATGTGGCGGGCGTTTTCGAGAATGGCCAGAAGCTTGCTCCCGGCGGAAGTCGCGTGGCTCAGGTGATCCTCCTGCAGGGCGGAGGTCACGCCGCCGTCCAGCCCGGCCGGCGCGGCCAAGCGACGATTTTCCGCCACCAGCGCCGCCGCGCTGTATTGCGCGATCATCAGGCCGGAGCAGGCCCCGCCTTCCGCCGCCAGAAAGGCCGGCAGACCGCTGAATTGCGGGTTGAGCAGCCGGTCGAGCCGCCGCTCCGCCATCGCCGCGACCTGCGCCACGGCCGCCGCCAGCGAGTCCGACGCCATGCCCAGACCGGTCGCGACCGCATGAGCTTCGGAGCAGGCGACCGGCGCCTCCAGGCTGCCCATCACGATCGGATTGTCCGTCGCCGATTTTAACTCACGATCGACGACCTCGGCCGTCTGCGCCCAGACGTCCCAGGCCGCGCCATGGACATGCGGGACTGCGCGCAGGCTGAGGGCGTCCTGCGTGCCCAGCCCCTTTCCTTGCAGCGCCGATCCGCTCAGCAGATCGCGCAGCCGCGCCCCGGTCTTCAGCAGCCCTGGCGACGGGCGCACAGCCAGAACCGCCTCGTCGAACGCGCCGGGTTGGCGGCCCAGGGCCTCGAATGTCAGCGCGGCGACCGCGTCGGCCCAATCCAGAAAGCGCTCCGCCCGATCGAGCGCGAGACAGGCGAAGCCAGCGGCGCAGGGGGCGCCGTTCACCAGACTCAACCCTTCCTTCGCCTCAAGGATCAGCGGCGTCCGGTTGATCCGCGCCAGCGCTTCGTCCCCAGCGAGGCGGACGCCGTTCACCTTTGCGAACCCCTCGCCGATCAGCGTCAGGGCGATATGCGCCATATGGGTGAGATAGCCGACGGAACCGCCTTCGGGCACGACCGGCAGGCAATTCCCGTCCAGAAGCGCCAGCAGCGCCTCGACCAGCTCCAGCCGCACGCCGGAATAGCCATGGGCGAAATTGTTCACCTGCGCGGCGATGATCGCGCGCACCTCCTCGGCGCCCAGCGCCGGGCCAACGCCGCAGGCGTGGCTGCGCACGATGTTGCGCGACAGGCGCTGCTGATCCGAGCGCGCCACCACCACGTCGCACAGCGCGCCGATGCCGGTGTTGACGCCATAGACCTTGGCCCCGCTGTCGACGATCGCGCGGACCAGGGCGTTCGCGTGATCGATCCGCCCGCGCGCCGGATCGGACAGCGACAGGCCGGCGCCGCCGGCGACCGCGACGATCCCGCGCCAATCGAGGCTTTGCTCAAGCTGGATCGACGCCATCTCAGTCGTCGCGCGGCTTTTCCGCTTCCTTGGCGGCTTCCTCCACCTCGACGTCGGTGATCGCCAGCGCCATGCGCCGGGGCATGCCGTCCGGCGGCAGGGGATAATCGCGGGCTCGCGGCTTCTGTGGCGGCGGCGGCGGCGGAGGGGGCGGCGGCAGGTTGGCGGAGAGGTTCACCTCGATCCGGCCGCACCAATCCGTCTCATAGGTGCCGGGCCAGGAGCGTGGATTGCCGACCGGCGGGGAATGGCGGCATTCGCCCACATTCACCACCGTGATCGATCCCTCGGCCGGCGGCAGCGCCCCCGTCTCGTTCCAGAATTTGCAGTCTCGGCAAACATAGCGGCGCATGGATTCAAGCTCCTTCGCCGCAACCTCGCATGGTCGGCGCGCCCTCGCCAAGATCAACCACGTCGTCTGCGACCGCGCGCACCAGGGCGCGGTCATGCGAGATCAGCAGCAAGGCCAGATCGGACTCCGCCACGATCTCTCTGAGCAGGCCGATCGTCTCCGCCTGGACGATTGGATCCAGTCGGGAGGTCGGCTCGTCCGCCACCAGAAACACCGGGTCGAGCAGCAGAATGCGCGCTAGCGCGAGGCGCTGCGCTTCGCCCCCGCTCACTTCGTCGGGATAGCGCTCCAGCAAGGCTGCGGTCAACTTCAGCCGATCCAGCAAGGCCGGCAGGCGCGTCGTCAGGTCGAGCGCCGGTTGAATCAGCCGCAGATCCTCGAAGGCATGCCGCAGCCGGCGATGGGGTGCGAAAGAGCCGGTCGGATCCTGGAACAGCTTCTGGTGACGCGGCCGCAGCCGCCGCAGGGCCGAGGCCGGGCAAGCGTAGGGATCCAGATCGCCCCAGCGCACGCCGCCCGCCTCAGGCTTGCGCCGCCCCAGCAGGATGTCGCCCAAGGTCGATTTTCCGACGCCGCTGGGCCCGACCACCGCCAACACGCGGCCGGGTCGCGCCGCCAGATCGAGCCCCTCGAACAAGGCTGGCCGCCCAGGATAGCCGAATCTGAGGGAGCGCGCCGCGACGGCCGGCCGATCCGTCGCCTCAACCGAGGCCGGCGGCGGAGCCCAACGCGCCGGAAGCGCGGCCATATAGGCGCGGGCGTAGGGATGGCGCGGCTGATCCAGGATCGCGGCGGCCGGCCCCTGCTCGACGATCCGGCCGTCGCGCATCACCGCGACCTCGCCGTCCAACCGCCGGGCGACGCCGACGTCGTGCGTGATCACCGCCAGGGATTTGCCGGCGCCCATCAACCCCGCCAAAAGATCGGTGACTTGTCGAACGCGCTGGCTGTCCAGTCCTTTGGTCGGCTCGTCGGCGACGATCACCTGGGCGGGCGCGGAGGCCGCGATCGCCGCCAGCACGCGCTGATTCATGCCGCCGGACAAGGCGGCCGGATAGCGCCCGGCGACGTCCGGGGCCAGATCGACATGCGCCAGCGCGTCGCGGATCCGCGCCTGACGCTGGCCGTTCAGCAAGTGAGGGAACATCTCCGCGATTTGCGGCCCGACGGTCATTGTCGGGTTCAGCGCCCGCGTCGGTTCCTGTGGGATCAGGAACATCGCCGTCGCCCAGAGCGCGCGCAGGCCGCCGCGATCCGCCAGGTCGATCTGCGCGCCGCCGTTCAGGCTGACGCCCCCCTCCGCCCGCAATCCGGCCGGCAACAGCCCGAAAAGCGCCTGCGCGACCAGGCTCTTGCCCGATCCAGTCTCCCCGATGAGGGCGAGACAACGGCCCAGACGCAAATGAAATCCAACGTCCCGGACCAAGGGGGCGACGCCAGGCTCGCAGGATCTGACCTGAAGCCCTTCGACGGACAGCGCGAAGCCGCTCATCGGGCGACCCTCTGCGACAGGCCCTCGCCCAGCAAATGCAGGGACAGCACGCTCACGAAGATCGCCAGCGACGGGGCCCAGACCAGCAAGGGCGCCTCCTCGTGATAGGGCAGCGTCTCGTTGACCATCGCGCCCCACTCCGCCGTCGGCGCCTGCAGTCCGATCCCCAGGAAGCCGAGGGAGGCGATCGACAGCACCGCCGTCCCGACGCTCAGGCTGGCGATCGCCGCGATCTGCGGGGTCATCGGCGGCAAAACATGGCGGGTCAAGATGAACCAGCCTGAATGGCCGGACAAAGCCGCCGCCTCGACATGCGGCAGCGTCAGGGCGCTCGCCGCCGCAGCCCGCGTCACCCGCGCGAACTGCGGCCACTGGCTGAGCGTCAGGCCCAGCGCCAACGGCCAAGCGCCGCCGCCCAGCAGACCCGCCAACAGCAGGGCCAGCAGCAAACCCGGGAAGGCCATCACCAGATCCGCGCCGCGCATCACCACGATCTCCAGCCAACCGCCGCGCCAGGCGCTGGCCAAACCCGCCGCCACCCCCACCATGCCGGCCGCGGTCACGCAGATGATCGCGAGGCCAAGAGAGCGCCAAGCGCCATGCGCCAGTCGCGCCAGCAGGCTGCGGCCGACATGGTCCGCGCCCAGCCAATAGGCGCTCCCAGGGGGCGCCAGAGCGGCCGCCAGAGTCTGATGATCGGGGTCCGCCCGCACCGCCAGCGGGCCGAGGACGGCGAACGCCGCGATGGCCGCGACCAACAGCAACCCAGCGCGCAATTTTGCGTTCATTGCGGCCGCGCGATCAGACGTTGGCGCGGATCCAGCCACAGGCAAGCCAGATCGGCCGCCAGATTCACCGCCGCGAAGGCCAGCCCGATCGCCAATCCGGCCCCCTGCGCCATCGGCAGGTCGCGCGCCAGCAACGCCTTGATCAGCAGATCGCCGACGCCGGGATAGTTGAACAGCGTTTCGATCACCACGAACCCATCGATCACCATCGTCATCTGCACGGCCAGGAAGGCGACGACCGGGATCGACGCGTTCCGCAGGCCATGGCTAAGCGCCACGCGCCCCTCGCGCAATCCTTTCAAGCGGGCGAACTGCATGTGGAAGGAGGCCCAGGTCTCCGCCACCGCGTTCCGCAGGATGCGCGTTGAGAAGGCGGCGAGGCCCAACGCCAGGGTCAGCGCGGGCAGAATCATATGACGAAGCTCGCCGAAGCCTGCGGGCGGCAGCAGCCGCCATTGCAGCGCGAACAAGGAGATCAGCGCGAGACCGATCAGAAAGGTCGGGGTGGAGGCGAGAGCGGCCGAGAGCGTCGCCGTCGCCCCATCGATCCAGCCGCCGGGACGAAGACCCGCCGCAACGCCCAGCGGGATCGCGATCAAGTAGGATAGAGCCAGACCCGCCGCGCCCAGGCTCAACGTGTAGCGGAACTGATAGGCGAGTTCCTCCGCGACAGGCTTTCGGGTCACCAGAGAGCGGCCCAAGTCGCCGGTCAGGGCGGCGGCGACCCATGCCACGAACTGGGCGGCGAGTGGCCGGTCCAGGCCGGCCTCTTTCCGAACCAGCTCGATCGAGGACGGGGTCAGGCGATCTTCATACCGCGCCGCCGCCACCTCCAGCGCCAGATCGCCCGGCAACAGGTGAAGCAGCGCGAAGCAGAGCGACGAAACCGCGAGGGCGACGCCAACCGCCTGCGCCAATCGCGCGACGATGGTTCGAGCGACCGGACCCAAGCCGCTCAGTTCGCCCACCGTAGCCGGTTCAGCAGATAGCGCTGTTCGAACGGGTCGATCACGACGTCCGCCAAGGCCGGGGAGACCGCGACCAGATGCTCGGTCCAGGCGACCGGCACAACGGGCGCCTCCTCGTCAAGGATCGCCATGATCTCAGCCCGCATCGTCGCCTGCGCCGCCGGATCAAAGCTCTCGACATAGGCCGCGGCCAAGCGGCGGATCGGCTCATTCCGCCAGTTCATCGCGCCCCAGACGCTGCGCTCCTGGGTGAAGTCGGGGATGATCGTGCCGATCGGATCCGGGACGTTCACATAGGTGCGCGACAGAAAGCCCATCTGCAGCGACCCGTCGCGGATCGCCTGGGGCATCTGGCTGGAAGGGGCGATCTTCAACTCCACCCCGATGCCCACCTCCTTCAACTGCGCCTGCAGGACGCTGCCGATCACCGGAAACTCCGGACGGTTGGAGGGCAGCAGCATCGACACTTGGAAGACGACGCCCTGCTTCTCAAGCAACCCGCTCGGCCCAGGCCGCCACCCCGCCTCCGCCAGCAGCGCCTTGGCCGCCGCGACGTCCTGGCGCAACGGCGATAGGCCCGGCCGGCGCCATTCGGTCAGGACCGCCGGCAAAAGCTGGTCCGGATGGCTGCCGGGATGGCGCAGGACGGCGCTGGCGATCCCGGCCCGATCGATGGCGAGGCCTACCGCGCGGCGCACCCGAGCGTCTGAGAAGAAAGGCAGGTCGCAATTGAAATTGATCACGCGGGCGCGCGGCAAGGTCACGCTGGCGATCTTCGCCCGGCCGGATCGCTCGATCCGTTGCGCCGCCTGCGGCAGCAAGGTGAAGGTCAGCCCGGCCTCGCCGGACTCCGCCAAGGCCGCGCGGGTTTCGCCTTGCACGGCGGCGATGTAGCGCAGCTTGGTGATCGAGGCCTTCTGTCCCCAGTAATCGGGGAAAGCCGTCAGATCCATCTGCTTCTGCCCGTCGATGCGCTGGACCTGATATGGCCCCGTGCCGATCAACGCCTTCACTTTCCCGTCCGGTCCATAAGCGTTCGGGGAAAGGATGATCCCGGCGTAGTCGGTCAGGTAGGACGCCAAGGGGGCGAAGGGTCGCGCGGTCTGGATCACCAGTTGGTCGCCTTCGACGCGCATCGACTCGATCGGCAAGGCTTGGAGCGATTCAGCGCCCGCGCGAACCTTCCGCAGGCTGTTCGCCACCGCGTCGGGCGTGACCGGGGCGCCGTCGTGGAAGCGCGCGCCGGAGCGGATCTTGAAACGCCAGGTCAGCCGGTCCGGATCGGTCGACCAACTCTCGGCGAGGCCCGGGGACAGGCGCCCGTCCGGCTCCACCTCCACCAGCGTCTCGCCGACGCCCATCCGGCGAAACACATAACCCGTCTCCAAAGGCTCCAGGTCGGAGATCTCCCAGGGCGAGACCACCGTCAACGCGCGATCCTGCGCGACGCCCGGGGCGGCCGCGAGGAGGAGGAGAAGGAAGGCGGACAAGGCGGCGCGAAGAAAGATCATGAGCGGCTCAAAAAGTGTTATATCATGTTATAACACTTCTTTGACGCGCCCCTGCAAGGGCTATTTGACGGACGCGGCCCGCCCGCCCGCTGTGACCGAAAGCCCACAGATTTTTGCGGGATGTGTTGCACGCATGGCGGCTTTGCGCCGCAGGAAGCCGCGAGGCTGTTGCCCAAACCGAGACATCGTGACAACAGTAGCCCGCTCTCCAGGCCCGGTCTCCGATCATGCGTTTGTTCTCGCTATTCTGTACGCTCGTCCTCGTTTTTGGCCTCTCCAACACGCATGCCGGCGCTGTGGACGCCGGGGCCATGACCGAGAAGCCGCCTCTGGCGATCGGCGTTTATGGCGACAGTCTCGGCGACGGGGTCTGGGCCGGCCTCAGCGGATTGCTGCGCAAGCGCGAGAACGCGAAACTCTACCGACGCTCCAAGGTGGGGGCGGGCTTGACGCGCGGAGATTTCGCGCAATGGCTGGAGGAGACCAAGGCCCAGCTGATCGCCGAGCCGATCGACCACGCCATTCTCCTGTTCGGCGCGAACGACCAACAGGGCCTCCGGGACGAGAACCGCAGAGGCTATCTGTTCAGGACCAGCAGCTGGGAAGAGCAGTATAGTCGGCGCATCGTCTCCTTGATCGGGTTGCTGAAGGACCGCGGGGTCACCATTGTCTGGCTGGCGATTCCCATTGCGCGCAACGCGGATTTCAATGAAAACGCGGTCTATCTCAACGCGCTCTATCGCAAGATCGCGCAGGAGCAGTCCGTGCCTTTCCTGAAGCTCGACGACGCCGTGACCGACGCCAGCGGCGAGTTCGCCGCTTTCCTGCCCGACGGCAGCAACCGCCTGCGCCAAGTTCGCTTGGAGGACGGGGTGCATTTCACGTTTTACGGCTATGAGCGGATCGCGACCAAGGTGCTGGCGGCCATCGACGCCAAGCCGTGAGTCCGCCAGCCCCTCGCGTCGGCGCCGCGGGGCGGCTGCTTTCGATCATCCTTGCGACGGCGCTTCTGGCGTCTTGCGCGATCGAACGACCGACGCCGGGGCCGGCGCCGACGCCGTCCGTCCCCCGCACGCCAGGCTCTCCAAGCCTGCCCGGCGCCTACACCCCCGTCGGCCCGCCGGTTCCAAACGCCCCTGCCGGGCTGGCGCAGCTCTATGACGGGTTGGACCGCCTGCGGGCTGGTCCGACCGGCCAGGACGAGAAGCTGCGGGTCTTGCTGCTGGGCGACAGCCATGTCGCCGGCGGAATCATCACTCAGCGGCTGCGCGATCGCTTCCAGGCCGATTTCGGCGACGCGGGCCGCGGTCCGATGGTTCCAGGCCTGCCCTACGCCGGGCGACGCGAAGCCGATTGGAAACTGACGCAAAGCAATGACTGGTCGTTCGAGAACAGTCTGCGCAGCGCGGCGAGCCCGTTCTCGTTGACCGGCTTCATCGCGCGCTCACGCGGAGGCGGAGCCACGATGACCGTCGCGGCGACCGGCGAAGGGTTCGACGAGGTCGAGGTCAGCTTCGTCCGGCGATCGGGCGGCGGCGCCTTCGAGATCCGCGTCGACGACCGGACGATCAGCCGTGTCGAGACCGGCGGCTCCTTCCCGACCGCCGATCGCGTGCTGCTGCCGACCCCTCCCAACAGCCGCCGTTTGGAGCTGCGCGTCGTGGATCGTCGCCCGGTCGAACTGCTGTCTTGGGGCGTGGAGCAGAAGAAGCGCGGCGTGATCGTCGAGGGTCATGGCGTCAGCGGCGCCACGTCATGGATCATGCAGAAATGGGACTCAGGGCTGCTGGCCGAGGATCTGCGCCGGCGCGATCCCGCGTTGATCCTGCTGGCGTTCGGCACGAACGAGGGGTTCCAGACCAAGTTCGATCCCGACAAATACGCGGCCGACTACACGCAGATCATCCGCCTGATGCAGGAAGCAGCGCCGCGCGCCGCGATCGTGCTGGTCGGCCCGCCGGACGCGGCGCGCCGCGGCGGCAGGGCGGCGGCGTCTGGGGCGGCCCCTGGGGCGGCCCCTGGGGCGGGATGCGGTTGGGCGACCCCAGCGAACCTGTTCGCCGCCCGATCCGCGCAACAACAATTGGCGGCGACCTTGAACGTCGCGTTCTGGGACTGGTCGGCGCTGATGAGCGGTCCCTGCGGCGTGCATGATTGGGTGACCCGCGCCCCGCCGTTGGCGCGCCCGGATCATGTCCATCTCACCCATCCCGGCTATGTCGCCACGGCCGACGCGATGTATCAGGATCTCGTCGCCCCCTATCTGGCCGCGCGCGGCCTTTCCGCCCGTCAGCCGCTGCGTTAGGAGCCGATCGGGACATGCGCAGAACCGTCGCTGAGAAATCATGGGATCGCCCCTTTCCTGTCCCGCTCGCTCCTGCGTCACGACGCGCGCTGTGAGCATTCGCCAGACGGGTTCCTGAATGCTGTTCCCGACGCTGACCTTCGGGCTGTTCTTCCTGGTCATCTTTTTCGCGTCCTGGGCGATGCGCGGCCAACCTCGGCTCAGGGTGGGGCTGCTGGTCGCCGCCAGCTACGTGTTCTACGGCTTCTGGGATTGGCGCTTCTGCCTTCTGCTGGCCGGCAGCACCGCGCTGAACTGGGTGGCGGGAGAACTGGCGTTCCGGGCGGAAGCGCGCCGGCGCAAGGCGATCGTCGCAGGCGCCGTCGCGCTCAATCTCGGCGTCCTCGGCCTTTTCAAATACTACGACTTTTTCTTGCTGTCGCTGGCCCAGCTCTTGGGCGCGCTCGGCATCACGCCCTCGCTGCCGTTCCTCGCGATCGCCGTGCCGGTGGGTTTGTCCTTCTTCACGTTCCACGGCATCTCCTATGTCGTGGACATCGCTCGGGGCGATTTGGAGAAGCCGGCCAAGCCGCTGGACATGCTGCTCTACATCTCCTTCTTTCCGCAGTTGGTCGCCGGTCCAATCTTGCGGGCCGCGCATTTTCTGCCGCAGATCGCGTGCGCGCCGGATCCCAACGACATCCGCGCGACGCTGGCGCTGCTGCTGATCCTCGGCGGTCTGTTCAAGAAAGTGGTGGTGGCGAATTCGCTGGCGGTCGATCTGGTCGATCCGGTGTTTCGCGAACCCGGCGCGTTCGGCGCGGCCGACCTGCTGTTGGCGACCTATGGCTACGCCCTGCAGATCTATTGCGACTTCAGCGCCTACACCGACATCGCCATCGGCCTCGCCGCGCTGCTGGGCTATCGGTTTCCGCAGAATTTCGATCAGCCCTATCGGGCGGCCAGCCTGCGGGATTTCTGGCGGCGCTGGCATATGTCGCTCAGTTCCTGGCTGCGCGACTATCTCTATATCCCTCTGGGCGGCGACACGGGCGACTGGCGACGCTACCGCAATCTGTTCCTGACCATGCTGTTGGGCGGACTCTGGCATGGCGCCGCCTGGCACTTCGTGATCTGGGGCGCGCTGCATGGCGCTTGGCTGATCCTGGAGCGGCTGATCGGCGCGGAGCGTTGGCCGCGCTGGCTGGGCGTGTTCGTCACCTTCCATTTCGTCTGCCTGTGCTGGATCTTCTTCCGCGCGCAGGACGCCGCGTCCGCCTTCGAGTTCCTCGCCGGCTTCGCGCGCTGGGAGGCCTCCAGCCAAATCACCCCCTATCTGGCGATCCTCATGCTGGGCATGGCCGGCGCGCAGTTCCTGCCCCGCGACAGGGTGGAGCGGGTGGAGCGCGCCCTCGCCGGCCTGCCTCTCTGGCTGATTGGCGCGGGGACCGGCGTCGCGATCCTCGCCATCGATCGCATGGGGCCGGACGGCGTCGCCCCCTTCATTTACTTTGCGTTCTGACATGGCCCGCTGCTACCGCCCACCCTTGGAAACCGTCGCCACCGGCCGCGCTCACCCGCTGGCGGCAGTGAAGAAGGCCGTTTTGGCTGCCGCCCTCGCTGCGGGATTGCTGGGCGGAGAGGCAATGCTGACCTGGGCGGAATCCCTGCCCGTTCATCCCGTCAGCGATCGGATCGTCGCGGCCGCGGCCCTCTGGCGCGACGCAACCTTGGCCGCCGGGCTGGCTCAGCCGGAGGAGCGACTGCGCGCGCACGTCAGGCGCCTTCAGGAATATCGATGAGGCTGCGTAGAACTCGCCGGCTCGCGGCGCATTCGGATGCATGGCTATCGAGACGGATTATTGCGTGTTACTAGACCATTTCGTTCGTTCGATGTTATTGGTTGCCAACCATGTCCACCCGCCATCGCCTCCTCACCCGACCCGATTTCGACGGATTGGTCTGCGCGGTCTTGCTGCGCGAGCTGGACCTGATAGACGACATCCAATTCGTCCATCCCAAAGACATGCAGGACGGCCTGATTCCGGTCAGCGACCGGGACATCACGGCCAATCTGCCCTTTGTCGCGGGCGTGCATCTCGCGATCGACCATCACGCCAGCGAAGCGACCCGCGTCGCCGACCAGTCCAGTTTCGTTCTGGACGCCTCGGCGCCTTCGGCGGCGCGTGTGGTGTGGAACCATTTCGGCGGCAAATCGCGTTTCCCCACCATCTCGGAGGAGATGATGGCGGCGGTCGACAAG
>JBMLRS010000733.1:0-1675 GCA_049240905.1 Elsteraceae bacterium | reverse complement strand
GCTCAGGGTGAGGGGAAAAGGGGCGCGCCAGAAATCCTCATGCTGAGCTTGTCGAAGCATCGCCCTTCGACAGGCTCAGGGTGAGGGGGAAGAGAACCAACGGTTTGAGGAACGAAGTTATGGACAGCAAGACCTTAAGCCGGCCCGCGATCGCTACCGACGGCGGCAAGCTGGAGCGCCGGCTGCGCGCGGAGACGCAGGCGGAGGTCGCGTTCGATCGCTTCACCCGCGGGCGCTACGCCACCGACGCCTCGATCTATCAGATCATGCCGCTCGGCGTGGCGATCCCGCGCACGGAGGCCGACGTCGCCGCGATCATCCAGATCGCGCGGGAGGAAGGGGTTCCCGTGCTGCCGCGCGGCGCCGGCACCAGCCAATGCGGGCAGACCGTGAACGAAGCGCTGGTGGTCGACTGCTCGAAATATCTGCGCAAGGTCACCCATCTGGATGTGGCGCAGCAGCGCGTGCGGGTGCAGCCGGGCATCGTGCTGGACCATCTGAACAAGCAGCTGCGCGGCCACGGCCTCTTCTTCCCGGTCGATGTGTCGCCTTCCAACCGTGCGACGATCGGCGGGATGACCGGCAACAACAGCTGCGGCTCGCGCTCCATCCGCTACGGCAACATGGTCCATAACGTCCAATCGATCGACATGACGATGGCGGACGGCGCGGCCTATCACTTCGGCCCGGTGGACGGCAATCTGGGCAAGGATCTGAGCGACGGATACGTCGATCTGGTGCAGCGCATGCGCGGGCTGCATGCCCGCGAGGCGGCGGAGATCGCGGCGCGCTACCCGAAGCTGCTGCGCAAGGTGGGCGGCTACAACATCGATTTCCTGTCGCAGGACGCGCACAACATGGCGCATCTGCTGGTGGGGTCGGAGGGGACGCTGGGCTTCTTCACCGGGGTGGAGCTGAACCTGCAGCGCCTGCCGGCTCATCGCACCCTCGGCGTCTGCCATTTCGGCCGCTTCTATGACGCGATGGCGATGACCCAGCATATCGTCACGTTGAATCCGACGGCGGTGGAGCTGGTCGACCGCACGATGATCGACCTCGCGCGCGACATCCCCGCCTTCCGCCCGATCGTCGACCGCTTCGTGCGCGGCGAGCCGGATGCCCTGCTGCTGGTGGAGTTCGCGGACGAGACGCTGGAGGCGGCGCAGCGCGACCTGAAGCGGCTGGTCGAGCTTTTAGCCGATCACGGCTATCCGGACGCGGTAGTCGAGGCGGTGGATCCCAAGTTTCAGCGCGAGATCTGGGAAGTGCGCAGCTCCGGCCTGAACATCATGATGTCGATGAAGGGCGAGGGGAAGCCTGTGTCCTTCATCGAGGATTGCGCGGTGCCGCTGGAGGATCTGGCGAACTACACCGACCGCCTGACCCAGGTGTTCCACAAGCATGGCACGACCGGCACCTGGTACGCCCACGCCAGCGTCGGCTGCCTGCATGTCCGGCCGATCCTGAATCTGAAGGACGGCGGCGACGTGAAGAAGATGCGCGCCATCGCCGAGGAAGCCTTCGCCATGGTGCGCGAATACAAGGGCTACCATTCCGGCGAACATGGCGACGGCATCGTGCGCTCGGAGTTCCATGAAGCGATGTTCGGCCGCCGGATCGTCGACGCGTTCGAGACCGTGAAGGACAGCTTCGACCCGAACGGGCTGTTCAACCC
>JBMLRS010000732.1:0-2806 GCA_049240905.1 Elsteraceae bacterium | reverse complement strand
TCCAGCCATCACGATGACGCAGGCTATCATTTCGGCATGGTCGGCGAGACCGGGCTGAAGGAGATGGTCATCAGGGGCGTCGGTCATCTCCCACGAGAGTTTAGAGAACATCTTGGACCCGGACAGCGCGGACTACAGGCGAAGCTTGCACAGGCGCGAGCCGAATTAGCGCTACTGGCGAGTGGTCGGCTTGGTGCAATCTCAATCCCTGATCCAATCCCAGATTTTCCGGGGTGGCGGATCGATATTCGCTATCACGATGATACGATTTGTCCCGTTCCGCAGTCGCAGGTTTCCATTTGGGAACGCGACGCTATCGTATTGATCGCGTTGATTTAGGGCCATCTTCGATGACCGTCCGATACGATGACGCTTTACCCACGCTGATCAGACTTGCAGATGACAACGGCGTGGATCTGGCTTCTGACGGCGTGATCGTTCTGCGCGACGCGCGTGGACGATTGGGGATCGTTTGGCGGGACCGCGAACAGGCGTCGCAGACGCTATCAGCGGACCTCAAGAGCAAGCTCGGCGGATACGCGCTCCCCGAACCCGTGATCGACAGTCGTCTCTATGACTCGATTCATGCCGGCGATCCCAAAGCGATCTGGGTAAGGAAGGCAGAGGACGGTTGTTGGATCAACCTTGTCGATCGTCGGATCGTTGGCGCCGATTGGCTGCTTGAGATATCTGAACCGAACAACAGTCCGCCGCGACTGGTTTTTGGTTCCCTGAAGGGCGGCGTCGGTCGGTCGACGGCTCTGGCGGTGCTGGCCGCCGATTTAGCGGCGCGCGGCAAACGCGTCCTATGCGTCGATCTCGATCTGGAAGCACCCGGCTTGAGCAGTATGCTGCTACCTCGAACCGATGGAGATGATCGTCGGCCAAAATATGGCGCCCTCGATTATCTCGTCGAGAACGGGCTGAATCGGATTGAGGACGAAGAGCTTTATGACTTCATCGGGGTCAGCCCGACGGCGCGGGGAACTATTGAGGTTCTACCCGTCGTTGGACGAATCACGGATGAGCATCCCGAGAACATGATCGGCAAGCTGGCGCGCGGGCTGATTGAAGACATCCAAGGCGACCAACGGCTTTCGGTCGCCGTTCAAATGCGCGAGATGGTCGATCGCTTCGCGGAGCGGCTCGGCAGCGACGTGGTGCTCATTGACGCCCGCGCCGGCTTATCCGAAGTCACAGCCGGTTCTTGGCTGGCGTTGGGTGCAAACAAGCTGCTCCTGTTCGGCATTGACCAGCCTCAAACCTATGACGGCTATCGCTATGTCCTGGCCCATCTGATGCAACGGCTGGGCGCTCCGTCCGATGACAGTAGTTGGGATTGGCGTCAGATTCTCTCATTTGTTCAGAGCAAGGCGCCGTCCAGCAAAGAAAGCCGCGCGGTGTTTCGGGAACAAATCCATGCCTTATGTGAAGATTTGCTGTATGAGGAGGCAGGTGGCGCGGAGTTGGATCGTTTCTCGTATGACTTAAGCGACCCAGATGTGCAGGCGCCGCACAATGCGTCCTATATCGCCTTTCATCCCGATTATTTGGCGTTCGATCCGGTGAGGGATGCAAATCAATTGAGCGCTGAAGTCTATCGCGGACCCTTCGGCGGATTTCTTGAGCGGATGCACTTCTATCTCAGTAAAGATCGCTGACCATGGTCGCTCTCAACGAAGCCTTTGCTGATATCCGCAGCGCGATGAAGAAGTTCCCGCTGTTGGGTTCTCATAACCCATCAGTACCGATAAACCGCGAGGACATTTACGTTCCGCTCTCTCATGCCGAAGCGCTCGATCCCGATCGCGCTATCGTCATCGGGAATCGCGGGATGGGAAAAAGCTTTTGGTCGAACGCGTTGGTTGATCCTGATCTTCGAAGCTACATCCAAGAGGCGCGGCCGGGTTGGTGGAATCGTCGCACCGAGTTTAGCGCTTTCTATGGTTTCGTTGATCCTGAAGGCGCCGGCGAGACGATAGGGTCCGACACACTCAAGATTTTAAGCAACGACTACTCAGCAGATGAAATCTGGCGCGCCGTGGTGATCGAGCATCTTCTCGATTTCGTTGGCGCAACAGCGCCTCGCGATATCAACAAACGTGTTCGTTGGGTGCATCAAAACCCTGAAAAAGTTAGAGAAATATTTGCACATGCAGATCAGAAACTTTCTCAAGAAAATAAAAAATACGTCTTCATATTCGACCAACTTGATCGTTTATCATCGGATTCGCATGAAACACGACGAAAACTGACTGAGGGGATACTTCGGCTGGCGCTGGCCTTGAAGAGTTATCGGAATCTTCGCCTTAAAGTTTTCATGCGGCCAGACCATTATCTTGAGGATACACTTTTTCGATTTCCAGACGCATCAAAAATACGCGGTGAATCAGTTGATTTACTTTGGACTTCAACTGATCTATACGGCCTATTTTTCCAGAAGCTTAAGTTCAATAGTGAGGAGAGCTTCGCGGAGATTTGTAGAACGGCGCTTCCCCTTAACTCAGCAACCTCGTTATTTCAGTATCGCGATTTTGCAGAAGATGCTTCGATCCAGCACGCCCTATTTGACGTGATTGCGGGCTCAGAAATGGGATCAAAGAAGCGCGGGCGACCCTATGTTTGGTTGATAACTCATCTCGCCGACGCCCGGAACCAAGTTTCCCCGAGAACTTTTTTGCGCGCCCTAAGATTTTCCGCAGAACGACCTAATACTCCTTCTAATAGCGCGATTGACCATCTGGATATTCATGAAGGCGTCCGCAAAGCCTCAGAGAATAGGGTTGAAGACCTTAAGGAAGACTAC
>JBMLRS010000731.1:0-5810 GCA_049240905.1 Elsteraceae bacterium | reverse complement strand
CTCACATCGAGATCGGCGACCACACTTACGGGTCGCCGACCGTCCACTATCCTGCGGCGGGCTCGCGCCTGAAGGTGGGGCGCTACTGTTCGATCGGCTGGAATGTCCGGATCTTCCTCCAGACGAACCACAACACCGAGTGGGTCTCCACCTATCCGTTTTCGGCGATGGGGCATTTGTTCCCCACGGCGGCGCATGTCGGCGGTTTGCCTTGCTCAAACGGCGACGTGGTGATCGGCAACGACGTATGGCTGGCCCCGGAGACAATCGTCGCTTCCGGCGTCACCATCGGCGACGGCGCCGTGACCATGCAGGGCGCGGTGGTGTTCGAGGACATCCCGCCCTACGCGATCTACGCCGGCAACCCGGCCAAGTTCGTGAAATGGCGGATCTCTGAGGCTCTGATCGCGCCGATGCTGAAGATCAAATGGTGGGATTGGCCGGACAGCCGCGTGATGATGCACGCCGCCGACCTGTGCTCCGGCGACGTCGAAGGCTTCATTCAGCGCCATTCTGATTGACCGCGCCCCCGCGAGCGGTCTAGCTAACCCACCTTTTTAGGATCGTGGGAGAGCAGTCGTGACCGGGGTTTTGGCGGAGCTGACATGGCGGGGGCTGGTGCACCAGACCACGTCGGAGGATTTGGGCGCGGTCTTGGACAGCGGACCCATGACCCTCTATATCGGCTTCGACCCGTCCGGGTCGTCGCTGCATGTCGGCCATCTGTTGCCGATCTTCGTGATGCGCCGGTTCCAGCAGTTCGGCCATCGCGTCATCGCCCTGGTTGGCGGAGCGACCGGCATGATCGGCGACCCCTCCTTCAAGTCGGAGGAGCGCAATCTTCTCGATCTCGACACGGTGCGGGCGAACGCGGCGGCGCTGGAGCAGCAGATGCGCAAGCTGATGCTGCCCAGCCCTGAGCCGATCTTCGACAACAACATCAATTGGCTGGGCCAGATCGGCCTGCTGGATTTCCTGCGCGAGACGGGCAAGCATTTCTCCGTCAACGCGATGATCGCCAAGGATTCGGTGAAAAGCCGGCTGGAGCGCGACGACCAGGGCATCAGCTTCACCGAATTCAGCTACTCCCTGCTGCAGGCGCGCGACTTCCTGGAGTTGAACAAGCGCTATGGCTGCCTGATGCAGGCCGGCGGCTCCGATCAGTGGGGCAACATCGTGCCCGGCATCGATCTGATCCGGCGCGCGACCGGCCAGAAGGCCTATGGTCTGACCGTGCCATTGCTGGCCGATTCCGAGGGGAGAAAGTTCGGCAAGACCGAGGCCGGCACCTCGGTCTGGCTGGATCCCAAGCGCACCAGCCCCTACCAGTTCTTCCAGTTCTGGGTGAACGCGCCGGACGCCGACGTCGCCACCCTGCTGAAGTTCTTCACCTTCCTGCCCAGGACGGAAATCGACGCGCTGATTGCCACGGTCGGCTCGGCCGAGCGGGAGGCGCAGAACGCCCTGGCGCGGGAGATCACCACCCTGATCCATGGCGAGGCGGCGACCGCCCAGGCGATCAAGGCCTCCAAGGCCCTGTTCTCCGGCGCGCTGGCCGACCTGTCGGTGGCGGAGTTGGAGGAGATCTTCCCGGACGTGCCCTCGATCGAGGTGGATCGCTCGCGCCTGGGCCAGGCGACCTTGATCGATCTGTTGGTTGAGAGCGGCGCCTGCCCGTCGAAGGGCGACGCCCGGCGTCAGCTCCAGCAGAACGCGATCCGCGTGAACGGCGCGGCGGTCACCGAAGACGCGCCGATCCAGGGCGATCAGTTCCGCGAGGGCAAGTTCCTGGTGATCAAGCGCGGCAAGCGGAACAATTATCTGGCGCGGTTGACGGGGTAGGTTTTCTGCCCCGAGATAGGTGGCGATCTACTTTCACCGATCTTGGAGCCGCATCATGCTGAAGAAGTTCGATCCGCCCGGCGCGCCGAAGCCCGCCTCTCCCTACAGCCAGGGCGTGCTGGTGCCGCCGAACGCGCAGTGGCTCTATATCTCCGGCCAGGTCGGCATGACCGAGGACGGCAGGCTGGGCGCGACCTTCGCCGAACAGGTGGAAATCGCGTACCAGAACCTGATGGCCGTTCTGAAGGGTGGCGGCATGGGGCCTGAGGATGTGGTGAAGCTCACCATTTTCATGACGCCGAACACCGATCTCGCCGTGGCGCGCGCCGTCCGCGCGAAATATTTCTCCGCGCCCGGGCCGGCCTCGACCCTGGTCTTCGTGGTGGATCTGGTGCCGGGCTATCTGTTCGAGGTCGAGGCTGTCGCCGCCAAAGTCTGAGTCCGCGCTCTATGAACCCGTGAAGCGCTTCCTGGAAGGGCAGGGCTTCACGGTCAAAGGGGAGATTGGCGGCTGCGACCTCGTGGGGCTGCGCGGCGAGGAGCCGCCGGTCGTGGTGGAGCTGAAGCTGCGTTTCAATCTTGAGCTTCTGCTCCAGGGCGTCGATCGGCTCGCGCTGACCGATCAGACCTATCTCGCCGTGCCCGAGCCCGGCCCGCGCGATGGCCGGGTAAGCAAGCTGCTGCGCCGGTTGGGGCTGGGCCTGCTGCTGGTCGCGCCCAGCGGCCGGGTGGATCCCGTGCTGGATCCTGAGCCCTATCAGCCACGCAAGGCCAAGAAACGGCTGCACCGTCTGCTGGGCGAGCACAGGCGTCGGATCGGCGATCCGAACCAGGGGGGGATCACCCGCACCAAGCTGATGACCGCCTATCGCCAGGAGGCGCTGCGTTGCGCCCTCTATCTGGCGAAGGCCGGCCCCAGCGCGCCGAAGCAGCTGCGCAGGTTCGGCGACGCGCCCAACGCCCTGAAGATACTAAGCCGCGACGTCTATGGCTGGTTCGAGCGCGCCGAGCGCGGCGTCTATCAATTGACGCCGCTGGGCTTCGTGGCGGCGGAGGAGGCGCAGGACGCGCCGGATTACCAGGCTGGGAAGCAGGGCGACCAGAAAGCAACCTCGGCCTGAGCCTGTCGCAGGTCGGCGAGGCGGCGGAGTTAGGGGAGTTCGCCCAGCCCTTCGACGGGCTCAGGGCGAGGGCGGTTTACCCCACCGCCTCGTCATCCGCGGCCATGTCGTGGCGGAATGGGGCGTATTCGCTGAGCCCGGTCATCATGGCGCCGACATGGACGCGCTCGCGGGTCACGAAATCGGCGACCGCCTTGCGGAAGCCCTTGTCGGCGATCCAATGCGCGCTCCAGGTCGCGGACGGCAGGTAGCCGCGCTGCAGCTTGTGCTCGCCCTGGGCGCCGGCCTCCACGCGGGAGAGGCCATGGGCGATGGCGTAATCAAGCGCTTGGTAATAGCAGAGCTCGAAATGCAGGAACGGGAAATGACCCAGAGCGCCCCAGTTCCGGCCATAGAGCGTGTCGTCGCTTTTCAGGTTCAAGGCCCCGGCCACTGGCCGCCCGTCCTGATAGGCGACCATCAGGACGATGGAGTCCGCCATGGACGCCCCCAGGCAGTCGAAGAAGGCGCGGGTGAGGTAAGGGCTGCCCCATTTGCGATCGGTGGTGGAGCGATAGCAGCGGAAGAAGAAGTCCCAGATGTCGGGCGTCAGTTCGTCCCCGGTCAGCGCCTTGATCGTCAATCCTGCTGCCAGGGCCTGGGTGCGCTCCTTGCGGATCGCCTTGCGCTTGCGGCTGGCGAGATCCGCGAGAAAGCCGTCGAAATCGGCGTAGCCGCGGTTCTCCCAATGGAATTGGTAGCCCTGGCGGATCAGGAAACCGGCCGCCTCCAGATCCTCAGCGTCCTCGCGAGTGGCGAAGGTGACATGGACGGAGGAGACGCCAGTTGAGTCTCCAGTCTGGGCCAGGGCGCGGGCGAGCGCCTGACGCACCAGCGGGTCCTGGCTCAGCAGGCGCGGGCCGGGCACGGGCGAGAAGGGCGAGGCGACCTGGAGCTTTGGGTAATAGCGCCCGCCCGCCCGCTCATAGGCGTCGGCCCAGCCATGATCGAAGACATATTCGCCGTAGCTGTTGCCCTTCAGATAGAGCGGGACGACGCCGACGATCTCGTCCCCGGCGCGCGCGACGAGATGCTGCGGCAACCAGCCGGCCGACCGGCCGACCGAGCCCGAATCCTCCATCGCTTTCAGAAAGCCATGGCGGACGAAGGGGTTCGGGCCCGCGCAGGCGTCCCAGATCTCCGCCGGCACGGAATCGATGCTGGCGACCCGCTCGACCGTCAGCACCGCGCTCATCAGAGGACTTCGAAAATCGCTTCGATCTCCGCCGCCACGCCGAAAGGCAGGCCGCCGGCCCCCACGGCGGAGCGGGCGTGACGTCCCTTTTCGCCCAGCGCCGCCACGATCAGATCGGACGCGCCGTTGATGATTTTCGGCGCGTCGCCGAAGTCGGGCGACACATTCACGAAGCCCAGCACCTTCACGCAGCGCACGACCCGATCCAGATCGCCGTCCAGCGCGTTGCGCACATGGGCGAGCGTGTTCAGGGCGCAGACCCGCGCGGCCTGATAGGCGGTCTCCCAATCCATATCCACGCCGACTCGGCCCTGGAAGCTGATCTTGCCGTCGATCATCGGGATCTGCCCGCTGACGAACAGCAGGTTTCCCGTGCGCACCGTCGGCACGTAATTCGCCGCGGGGGCGGTGAGGTTGGGAAGCTCGATCCCGAGCTCCTTCAAACGCGCGTCGATCATTCCTGCCATTTTGCTTGATCCGGGGTAGTTTATCGGGGACACGATAGCACCATATATGCCGGGAAAGCCCCGTCACCATCAGCCAAGGAAAAACTAATGGGTTCGTTCAGCGTCTGGCATTGGCTCGTCGTGCTAGCGATTGTCTTGCTGCTCTTCGGCGCTGGCAAGATCCCGCGTCTCGCGGGCGATCTGGCCAAAGGCATCAAGAATTTCAAGCAGGGCATGAAGGACGAGGAGGCGAACGGCGCCGCCCCGGCGGCCACCACCAACACGGGCGCCGCCCCGCCGCCGCCGCCGCCGGTTCTGGGGCCGGACGGCAAGCCGATCGTCGATCAGCCGGCGGCTTCAGCAGCGCCCGCCGGGCAAAGCCAGACTCGCCCGTCCTAAGCTGAGGCAGTCCCGCCGCGCGGTCCCGCGGCGGGAGCTTGCCTTTGGTTCCATATTTCCTGTAATCTGGAAATATGGAAATAAAAGACAGCGTAACAGCTCTGTCCGCCCTCGCGCATGAGGGTCGACTCGCGATCTTTCGGGAGCTGGTGAAGGCGGGGGCCGACGGTTTGGCCGCCGGCGAGGTCGCGCGCCGGTTGGGCATGCTGCCCAACAGCCTCTCAAGCAATCTCACGATTCTCAGCCATGCGGGCCTGGCCCGATCGCGCCGCGATGGTCGCTCGATCATCTACGCCGCCGATTTCGAGGCGATGCGGGAGCTGCTCAGCTTCCTGGTGGAGGATTGCTGCGGCGGCGTCCCGGAGATCTGCGCGCCCCTGACGACGCTGGCTGAGACCGCGCGCTGCGGCGTAACGCCGCCGGCCCGGGGGAGCGCGTGAGCGGGTTCGGCCTCGACCGACGCCTGGCGTCGGAGGCGCTCGGCTCAGCGATGCTGCTGGCCGTGGTGGTCGGCTCCGGCGTCATGGGGGAGCGGCTGGCCGGCGGAAACGAGGCGATCGCGCTGCTCGGCAACACGATCTCCACCGGCGCCGCGCTGATCGTGCTGATCTGGCTGTTCGGCCCGATCTCCGGCGCGCATTTCAACCCCGCCGTGACCATGGTCATCACCCTGCGTGGGGAGATGAGCTGGCGCGAGGCAGCCGGCTACGCCGCCGCGCAGGTCATTGGCGCGATTCTCGGCGTCTGGGCCGCCCACGCCATGTTCGC
>JBMLRS010000730.1:0-1999 GCA_049240905.1 Elsteraceae bacterium | reverse complement strand
CGTGTAGCGGCATTCAGGATAGTTGGAGCAGCCAAGGAAACCGCCGGTCTTGCCCAGACGCAGGCCCAGCCGGCCGGTCTTGCAGGCCGGGCAGGCGCGCGGCTCGGTTCCGTTGCCGGGATCGGGGAAGAAATGCGGGCCCAGCAGCGCGTCGAGCGTGTCGATCACCTGGGTGATCTTCAGGTCCTTGGTCTCGCCGATCTTGGCGATGAACGGATCCCAGAAGCGACGCAGCAGGATGCGCCAATCGAGCTTCCCGTCGGACACCGCGTCGAGCTGGTTCTCCAGATCGGCGGTGAAGCCGTACTCGACATAGCGCTCGAAGAAGGAGGACAGGAAGGCGGTGACCAGACGGCCGCGATCCTCCGGCACGAAGCGCCGCTGCTCCAGCTTCACGTAATCGCGATCCTGGAGCACATGGATGATCGACGTGTAGGTGGACGGCCGGCCGATGCCCAGCTCCTCCAACCGCTTGATCAGGCTGGCTTCGGAGTAGCGCGGCGGCGGCTGGGTGAAATGTTGGCTCGGCAGCACGTTCTTGCGGTTGAGGGCGTCGCCCTGCGCGAGACGCGGCAGCATGCCTTCGGCTTCTTCATCCGCGCCCAGCGCCGGCGCGTCGTCGCGGCCTTCCTGATAGAGCGTGAGGAAACCATCGAACAGGATCGAGGAGCCGGTGGCGCGCAGCGCGCAGCGGCCATGATCGGCCCAGATGTCGGCGGCGACTTGATCGATGATCGCGCTCTCCATCTGGCTCGCCAGGGTGCGCTTCCAGATCAGGTCATAAAGCCGCAACTGCTCGGGCTCGAGATATTTGGCCACGTCGGTCGGCCGCCGGTTCATATCGGTCGGTCGGATCGCCTCGTGGGCTTCCTGCGCGTTCTTGGCCTTGGTCTTGTAGACCCGTGGGGCGTCGGGCAGGTATCGCGGTCCGTAGCTTTCGGAGATCAGCGCGCGGGCGCCGGCGATGGCTTCGGTCGATAGCTGCACGCCGTCGGTCCGCATGTAGCTGATCAGTCCGACCGTCTCGCCGCCGAGATCGATGCCTTCATAGAGGCGCTGCGCCACCTGCATGGTGCGGCTGGCGCCGAAGCCGAGCTTGCGGCTGGCCTCCTGCTGCAAGGTGGAGGTGGTGAAGGGCGGCTGCGGATTGCGCTTGGACTGTTTGCGCTCGACCTCCGCCACCTTGAAGGCGGCGCTTTCGACGATTGCGCGGGCGGCGTCCGCCTCGGCCCCGTTCTTGAGAGACAATTTATCGAGCTTGCGGCCGTTAAGCTCCGAAAGGCGCGCGGTGAAGGCTTCGCCCTTCGCGGTGGTCAGTTCGACCTCGATCGACCAGTATTCTTGCGGCTTGAAGACCTCGATCTCCGCCTCGCGCTCGCAGATCAACCGGAGGGCGACGGACTGCACGCGACCGGCGGATCGGCTGCCGGGCAGTTTGCGCCACAGGATCGGAGACAGCGTGAAGCCCACCAGATAATCCAGCGCGCGGCGGGCGCGGTAGGCGTCGACCAGATCGGCGTCGATGTCGCGCGCCTGCCGGAAGGCCTCCTGCACTGCGGATTTGGTGACCTCATGGAACACCACGCGGCGCACCGGCATGCCCTTGAGCAGCTTGCGCTCCTCCAGACATTCACGGACATGCCAGGAGATCGCTTCGCCTTCGCGATCCGGGTCAGTCGCCAGGAAAACGGCCTCCGCGCCCTTCACCAGCTTCGCGATCTCCGCGATCCGCGCCTTGCCGCGATCTTCCAGCGACCACTCCATCGCGAAGTCCTCGTCCGGGCGGACCGATCCATCCTTGGCTGGCAAATCACGCACATGCCCGTAGCTCGCGATCACCGCGTAATCGGCTCCGAGATACTTGTTGATGGTCTTTGCCTTGGCGGGCGACTCGACGACGACGACCTTCATTCGGACGGGTACAACGCTGATGCTGGGGTTGCGGAGTAGGGGTTAAACGGGTGGGACTAGCAAGCTCGGGCGTCGTCAATCCGGCGCG
>JBMLRS010000729.1:0-2670 GCA_049240905.1 Elsteraceae bacterium | reverse complement strand
CGCTTCACCACTCTGACCGATCGCCTGTTCCCCGCCGTGCAGGAGCCGGCGCTGGCGCTCGACCCGCGCGTGATCTTCTGCGTCACCACCGACCGCAACGGCTATCTGCCGACCCATAACGCGCGCTTCTCCAAGCCGCCCGGAGCGGATCCGGTCTGGAACGCCGCCAACTGCCGCAATCGCCGGATCTTCAAGGATCGAAGCGGTCAGGTCGCCGCGAAGAACACCAAGCCGATCTTGTTGCAGACCTACCGACGCGACATGGGCGCCGGCCAATTCATGCTGCTGAAGGACGCGACATCGCCGGTCTACGTCCAAGGCCGTCATTGGGGCGCCATCCGGCTGGCCTATCGGACTTAGGCGGCCGGATAAGACGGCTCCAGCGACGCGCCGAGTTGATCCAACAGAAGGCCGGTTCCGCGTTCTCGCGATCCCGCGTCGTCGAATCCGTCCAGGAAGGCGCCCTGCTCGGTCACTTTCAGCCGCGCGCCGCCCGGGACCTTCGAGAACTCAAGCGTCGCGAGCGAGACCGAGATCTTGCGATCATCGACATGCATTTCATAGGCGTAGACGAGGCGTTCATTCGGGACGACGTCGAAGTAGAGCGCGTCGAACCGCACCTTGCCGCCCTTGGCCCATTGTCCGATCAGAAGCTCGCGCCCGCCAGGGCGCACGTCGATGCTGCGCTCAAGCGCGGCGTAACCGTCGCCGCCGGAGAACCAGCCGGCCTTCGCCTCCAGATCGGTCATGGCGTGATAGACCGCCTCAAGCGGGGCCTTGTAGACGCGCTCAACCGTGAACATTCCATGGGCCACGCTGCGCGGCGGCGATGAACTCTTCGGGGTCGTCTTATCTTGCGGGCTCATCGCCGGCTCCTTTGTTTTGCAATTGCTCCAGATAGGCGCCCAGACGGTCGAAGCGGCGTTCCCACTCTGCGCGTTGGGCGTTCATCCAGTTCTCCGCCTCGCTCAATCCCTTCGGCTCGATCTGGCAGCGCCGCACGCGGCCGACCTTCTGGGTCGAGACCAGACCGCAGGCCTCCAGCGCGGCCAGATGCTGCATCACGCCGGGCAAGCTGATCGCGAGCGGCGCCGCCAGCTCGCCGACCGAGGCGGGACCTTTGGAGAGCCGCTCCAGCATGGCGCGCCGCGTCGGATCGGCAAGCGCTTGGAACACATGATCGAGGGATTGGTTAAGCATGGAGTTAAGTATCATGGGTGAAACAGTTAAGCAATGGCTGAAGTGATCTTGTTATGGAATTGCCAACTAGTAGGTAACGCTGGCGTTCAATCCGCTTTAGGAGCATGGACATGACCACCGAGCTCGATGACTGACGCTTACCCTTCTGACGACCGCCCTGTTCTGGGCTCCCTATATCCTGGAATGTTTGGCCCTGCGTGGCGGCGTCCCCGCCGTGACCGACAGTAAGCCCGAGATCGGCGGCTCAGATCGCGCTTCTCGCGACCCTGTCGCGCTGGATATAACCAGGGTCGTCGCATCCGCCCCCGAAAGGCCTCTCCTAGCGTGACGCGCTCCAACACCGCTGATCTCATCCTCGATCAGGCCGAGACGCTGATACAGAGCCGGGGCTACAGCGCCTTCAGCTACCATGACATCGCCGTGGCCTTGGGCGTCACCAAGGCCAGCATTCATTACCACTTCCCGTCCAAAAGCGATCTCGGCGCCGCCGTCATCGAGCGTTACGCGGGGCGGCTACGATCCGCTCTGGCGGCGCTGTCGGCGAACCCGGACATATCGAGCCTGCAGCTGCTCGAGCACTATACGACCCCCTACCTCGCGGTCGGCGAGACGCCCGACAGAATCTGTCTGTCGGCGGCGCTTGCGGGGGAGATCATGGCCCTGCCGCCGGAGGTGAGGGACCATGTGCGGCGCTTCTTCCTGGAGCATCAGAGCTGGCTGGAAGGCATCTTCTCGCGCGGCGCCGCGCGCGGCGAATTCAGCGTGCGCGATTCGCCCATCGCGACGGCGCGCATGGCTTTCGGCGCGCTTCAGGGCGCGCTGATCGTCAAGCGGGCGACCGGCGACCTGTCCCAACTGCAGGACGTGATCGCCATCCTGAAAGCGCAGCTGACGCGCTAGACGCCCAATCAGGGTCGCTCCGCATATCCATGGCGGCGCTGTCAATGATCTACCCCCGTATATTGTGGTCTCCGGCGTCGAAAGGGTGGGGCGGTCGTCCCGGCTGGGGTGTGCTTGTTCGGCAACAGTTATAGTTATGCATTAAGAGTCTGCGATTACGCATTGATAGTTAACAAAAAATGGAGGATATCGGCGGAGAGGTGAATGATGCCCAAGCGCCCTGTGACCGAAGACGCCCCTACCCCGAAGCCCGCCGTGAAGCGTGCGCCTCGGCGCGCGCCGCAACCGAAGAAGGAGGCCTCCTCGCCGTTTGAGGCGATGAAGCCGCCGACTGTGAGCGCGCCGATCAAAACGCCGCCGCCTGCCGCAAGCCGGTCCGACGCTGGATTGTCTCGGCGCAGCCTCATGTTCGCCGGATTCGGCGTCTTCGCCGGCGGGGCCGCGCTGGGCCTCGGCGCGGCGCAACTCGCCACGCCGGTCAGCGCCGCCGCGGCCGGCCGCCAGTTCGTCGGCGCCGCGCCGGGGGGGGTAGTGGGAGTGGGGCCGCGGCCGGCTGGAATTCATGTTCCC